>NZ_CAKASO010000001.1:0-209128 GCF_916862475.1 Nocardioides sp. Leaf374 | reverse complement strand
CACCCTCGAGTCCGCCACCGCCCTGGCCACCATGGCCACCGAGCTCAAAGCCCTCGTGGCCCGCTTCCAGGTCTGAGAGGGAGGCGTCACCGGGGTCGGCGTGACCCGACCCACAGGAAGAATGGTTGTCGGGGGCAACGGTCGGGAATACCGTTGCCCTCGACAACCTTCTACCCGTCGTGAAGCGAGCAGACCCCGTGACCCAGACGTCCCCGTCCACCCCGGCCCCTCCGGCGGCCCCGCCCGTGGCGGACGCGCCGATGACGCACCGCCAGATCCTGGAGGCGATGAGTGGCCTGCTGCTGGCGATGTTCGTGGCGATGCTGTCGAGCACGGTGGTCACCAACGCCCTGCCGACCATCGTCGCCGACCTCGACGGCAGCCAGACCGGCTACACCTGGGTCGTCGTCGCCACGCTGCTGGCCATGACCGCCACCACCCCGATCTGGGGCAAGCTGGCCGACCTGTTCAGCAAGAAGCTGCTGGTGCAGCTCGCGCTGGTGATCTACTCGATCGGCTCGCTCATCGCCGCCTTCGCGCCGTCGATGGAGGTGCTGATCGGCTCCCGTGTCATCCAGGGCCTCGGCGTCGGCGGCCTCACCGCACTCGTGCAGGTCGTCATCGCCAGCATGGTCTCGCCGCGCGAGCGCGGTCGCTACTCCGGCTACATCGGCGCCACGTTCGCGCTGGCCACGGTCAGCGGGCCCCTCATCGGTGGCCTCATCGTCGACTCGCCCCTGGGCTGGCGCGGCTGCTTCTTCGTGGGTCTGCCCGTCGCCGCGCTCGCCTTCGTGCTGCTCCAGAAGACCCTGCACCTGCCCGTGGTGCGGCGCCAGGTCTCCATCGACTACCTCGGCGCCACCCTCATCATGGCCGGCGTCAGCATCCTGCTGGTCTGGGTCAGCCTCGCCGGCAACCAGTTCGCCTGGGCCTCGGCCACCACCGCCGCCATGGTCGTAGGCGGTCTCCTGGTCATCGCCGCCGCCCTCTACGTCGAGGGCCGGGTCGCGGCGGAGCCGATCATCCCGCTGCACCTGTTCAAGGACCGCACCATCGCGCTCGCGACCGTCGCCTCCACGCTCATCGGCGTGGCGATGTTCGGCTCCACCGTCTACCTCAGCCAGTACTTCCAGGTCGCCCGGGGCATGACCCCGACCGAGGCCGGCCTGATGTCGATCGCCATGGTCGGCGGTCTGCTCGTCTCCAGCATCGTCACCGGCCGGATCATCTCCGAGACCGGCCTGTGGAAGCGCTACCTCGTCGGCGGCATGGTGCTGGTCGTGGTCGCCCTGGGCCTGCTCGGCACCATCGACGACACCACCAGCCTGGTCGTCATCGGCCTCTTCATGGCCGTCCTGGGCGTCGGCCTGGGCGCCACGATGCAGAACCTCGTGCTCGCGGTGCAGAACAACGTGGCGCTCAAGGACATGGGCGCCGCCAGCTCCGTCGTCGCCTTCTTCCGCTCCCTCGGCGGCTCGGCCGGCGTCTCGGCCCTCGGTGCGCTGCTGAGCGTGCAGGTGGCCGACAAGGTCGCCAGCGGCCTCGCGGCCATCGGCGTGAGCGGGGGCAGCGAGACCGAGAGCCACTCCATCCCCGACCTGGACACCCTGCCCGGCCCGGTGCGCGAGATCTTCCAGTCGGCCTTCGGCGAGTCCTTCGGCCACCTGTTCCTCGTGGCCACGCCCTTCGCGGTGCTCGCCCTGGTCTGCGTGCTCTTCATCGAGGAGGTGCCGCTGCGCACCACCAACGACCTGGTGCCCGACGAGGCGGCCGACGGGTCCGACGGGGCCTCCGACCCCCTCGACGGCCTCGAGGACGCGCTCACCGACGGCGGGCGCCACCGCGCCGACGCCGAGCACCCCACTACGCTGCGGTCCTGATGACCGCGCGCACGGAGCACCTGATGAAGCTCGAGCAGGAGGTCGGCGTGCTGATCCGCCGGGTCCGCCGCGTGATCGGCGAGCGCGCGCTCGCCGTCCACGAGGAGCTGCAGCCGGCCTCCTACCTCATGCTCAGCTACCTCGCCGACCACGGCGCGATGCGCTCCTCGTCGATGGCGGAGGCCTTCCACATCGACAAGGGCGCCATCAGCCGCCAGGTGCAGCACCTCGCCGACCTGGGGCTCGTGGAGCGCACCCGCGACCCCGAGGACGGCCGGGCCTCCCTGGTCGCCGCGACCGACGAGGCGGTGCGCCGTCTCACCGACGTGCAGGAGCACCGCCGCAAGTTCCTCGACGAGCGGCTCGGCGACTGGGACGAGAGCGAGCTGGCGGCCTTCGCCGACGTCCTCCACCGCTACAACAGCGCGCTCAACCAGCCGACCGACCGCTGACCGTCTGCCGACGGACCGCCGACCGGCCGCCGGCCCGGGACTCCCGGGACCGGCGGCCGGTCGGTGTCGTACGGTGGGCGGGTGCTCAGTCGCCGGTGGTGAGCCAGACCGCGGTGTCGACCGGCAGCAGGTCGGAGACCGGGCCGCTGCTGGCCACGACGTCGCCAGCGGGGCGGGTCACCGGCGTCTCGCCGCAGTTGACCACGACGGTGAGCGGGCCGCGGCGGAAGGCGAGCACGTCGCGGCCGAGGTCGAGCAGCTCGACCTCGTCGCCCGCGGTCTCCGCGAAGGCACGGCGTGCCGCGAGCGCCTTCTGGTAGAACGCCAGCGTCGAGTCGGGGTCGGCCTGCTGGGCGGCCACCGTCAGCGGGGCCCAGTCGTCGGGCTGCGGCAGCCACGGCTGGGCGTCGCCGGGGCCGAAGCCGTAGGGGGCGGCGTCGCCGCTCCACGGCACCGGCACGCGGCAGCCGTCGCGGCCGACCTCGCCGGTGCGGAACCACGACGGGTCCTGGCGGTGCTCGGGCTCGACGTCGACCTGCTCCAGGCCCAGCTCCTCGCCCTCGTAGAGGTACGACGAGCCCGGCAGCGCCAGCATGGCCAGGGTGGCGGCGCGCGCCCGCGCCAGGCCGACCGCACCGCCGCCGTAGCGCGTCACGTGGCGCACGACGTCGTGGTTGCTCAGCACCCAGGTGGGGCTCGCACCCACGCCGGAGAGGGCCTCGAGGGTGCCGGTGACGACCGAGGCGAACTCCTCGGCCGACCAGGGGGCGAGCAGCCAGGAGAAGTTGAAGGACTGGTGCATCTCGTCGGGGCGCACGAAGCGGGCCATCGACTCGGCCGACTGCGTCCACGCCTCGGCGACCATCATCCGGTCGCCCTCGTAGGAGTCGAGGACCGTGCGCCAGCGCCGGTAGACCTCGTGCACCTCGGGCTGGTCCCACATCGGCTCGTCGCGCATGGTCCGCTCGACCATGCTGGAGACCGCCTCGGGGTTGATCTCGCCGCTGGCCGGGGTGTCGCCCTCGTCGACGACCTGGTCGCGCAGCGACTCCTCCTTGACCAGGCCGTGGGCCACGTCGACCCGGAAGCCGTCGACGCCACGGTCGAGCCAGAAGCGCAGGACGTCCTCGAACATGTCGCCGACCTCGGGGTTGCGCCAGTCGAGGTCGGGCTGGGTGGAGTCGAAGAGGTGGAGGTACCACTGTCCGTCCTCGACCCGCGTCCAGGCGGGCCCGCCGAAGACCGAGCTCCAGTTGTTCGGCGGCTGCGAGCCGTCCTCGCCCCTGCCCTCCCGGAAGAGGTAGCGGGCGCGCTCCGCGCTGCCCGGCCCGGCGGCCAGGGCGGCCTGGAACCACACGTGGGCGTCGGAGGTGTGGTTGGGCACGAGGTCGACGATCAGCTTGAGGCCGAGCTCGTGCGCGGTGGCGACGAGACGGTCGGCGTCCTCGAGGGTCCCGAAGAGGGGGTCGATGTCGCGGTAGTCGGCCACGTCGTAGCCGTGGTCCTTCTGCGGCGAGGTGTAGAAGGGCGAGATCCACAGCGCGTCGACGCCGAGGTCGCGCAGGTAGGGCAGGCGCGAGGTGATGCCCGGGAGGTCGCCGATGCCGTCGCCGTCGCTGTCGGCGAACGAGCGGGGGTAGACCTGGTAGATGACGGCGTGACGCCACCACTCCGGGGCCTCGGGGCTCTTTGGATCGTTCAAAGTCATGCCCACAAGTCCATCACACGATCCGGCCCCCTGCCCAGCCCTCGCGGGCCGGGCCGGACCGCCTCGTGTCAGCGGTCCTTGATCGCCGCGTAGCGGTCCAGCGCCTCCAGCCGCTCCGCCTTGTGGTCGACGATCGGCTCGGGGTAGCCGGCCGCCTCCCGGTCCTGCGAGGACGGCTCGTGCGGGTCGGCGGCCTCGGCCAGCTCCGGCACCCAGCGACGCACGTAGGCGGCCTCGGGGTCGAACTTGCGGCCCTGGGTCGTGGGGTTGAAGACCCGGAAGAAGGGCGAGGCGTCGGTGCCGCTGCCGGCGGTCCACTGCCAGCCGTGGTTGTTGCTGGCCAGGTCGCCGTCGACCAGCCAGTGCAGGAAGTGGCCGGCGCCCAGCTGCCACTCCAGGTGCAGGTCCTTGACCAGGAAGCTCGCGGTGATCATCCGCACCCGGTTGTGCATCCAGCCGGTCGCCCGCAGCTGGCGCATGCCGGCGTCGACGATCGGGAAACCCGTGCGGCCCTCCTGCCAGGCGGCGAGCTGCTCGCCGGGGGAGTCGTAGGCCATCCGGGCGTACTCCGGCTTGAGGTAGTCGCGCGCCGTCTCGGGGCGCCGCGCCAGCACGTCGGCGTAGAACTCGCGCCACGCCAGCTCGGTGCGGTAGGTCGCCGCGCCCCGCGAGCGGCGCTGCGCCAGGTCGGCCAGCAGCGTGCGCGGGTGGACCTCGCCGTACTTGAGGTGCACCGACATCCGGCTGGTGCCCTCCACCCCGGGGCGGTCGCGGTCGTCGTCGTAGTCGTCGACACGGTCCAGGAACTCCTCCCAGCGGGCGCGCGCGGCCCTCTCGCCGGCCTCGGGCAGCTCGAGCCCGGCGGGGAGGTCGGGGTCGGGCACGTCGGTGGTGCCGTCCTCGAGCTCGACCCAGCTCCCGCCCGACGGCGGGTCGACCGGCGCCCGCCAGCCGTGGTCGTTCCAGGCACGGGAGAAGGGGGTGAACACCTGGTAGGCCTTGCCGGAGCCGTTGACGACCCGACCCGGCGCCACGGCGTACGGCGAGCCCGTGCGCACCAGCTCGATCCCGGCCTCGCCGAGCGCCTCCTCCACCCGCTCGTCGCGCTCGCGGCCGTAGGGCCCGAAGTCGGCCGCGACGTGCACGCGCCGTGCGCCGACCGCCTTCGCGGCCAGCACCACCCGGCGCACCGGGTCGCCACGCACCACCGACAGCCGCGTGTGCCGCTGCCGCAGCTGCGCGTCGAGGGCGCGCAGCGAGGCGCCGAGGTAGGCGCGGCGGCTCGGCCCGGCCGGGTCCCACAGGTGGGGGTCGAGCACGAAGAGCGGCAGCACCGCCCCGTCGGAGGCGGCCTCGAGCAGCGCGGGGTTGTCGCCCAGGCGCAGGTCGCGGCGGAACCACATCACGGAGGTCGTCGAGTCAGCCACCCGGCGACCCTGCCACCACCGCGTCGCCGCGGCCTCCCCCCTCCGGTCCCGTTCCGCCACGCCGGGCGCCGGTCGGGACGAGTCGCGCGATGGGGGACAATGGGGGTGTGAGCGACCTCATCGACACCACCGAGATGTACCTGCGCACGATTTACGAGCTCGTCGAGGAGGGCATCGTCCCGCTGCGCGCGCGGATCGCCGAGCGGCTGCACCAGAGCGGCCCCACGGTCTCGCAGACGGTGGCGCGCATGGAGCGCGACGGCTTGCTGACGGTGCAGGGCGACCGGCACCTCGAGCTGACCGAGGAGGGTGACCGGCTCGCCACCCGCGTCATGCGCAAGCACCGCCTCGCCGAGCGGCTGCTCATCGACGTGATCGGCCTCGACTGGGAGCTGGTGCACGAGGAGGCCTGCCGCTGGGAGCACGTCATGTCGGAGACCGTGGAGCGCCGGCTGCTGGAGCTGCTCGACCACCCGACCGAGTCGCCCTACGGCAACCCCATCCCGGGCCTGGAGGAGCTGGGCCAGAGCCGGGTCGGGGAGGAGTTCATGGCCGGGGTCGAGTCGCTGGCCGACGTCGCCTCGGCCGAGGAGGGCCGGGTGCTCGTGCGGCGCATCTCGGAGGAGATGCAGAAGGACGAGGCGCTGATGAGCGCCCTGCGCCGGGTCGGCGCCCTGCCCGACAAGACCGTCACGGTGGTGCAGACCGGCGAGGGCGTGCTGGTCGGGTCCGGTGGCGAGACCGCCGAGATCGTCCTCGACGCCGCCGACCACATCTTCGTCAAGCGCCTCTGAGCCTCGGCCGTCGCCGACCGGGCCGTCCCCGCACTGCGGGGATGGCCCGTTGCTTTACCCCTGTGCTGCGGAACGCGCACCACGTGCGGTGTCGGGTGACCGAAATCGCGGCGCTCTCAGGGGCGGGCGGGCATGATGGTGCTCGACGCACGACTCTCGGAGCACTGGTCCAGACCGGTGCGGTGCGCCGTGACCGCCGGCGTCCCCCCTCGTTGTCCCTGCACACGCACGTACCTGGACCTGAGGGAGGTCGCCATGAGCATGGCGAGGGGAGTGCTCGAGATGGAGCTCGTGGAGGTGCCGGCGACGGCGCTCGAGCTCGGTGTGCTCGAGGGAGACATCGTGGTCAGCCACGTCGGCACGCGCCTCACGCGCGGCCTGGAGATCGACGAGGAGGTCGTCGTGCTCACCGCCGACGGCGAGTTCCTCAGCGCCCGCGTGGTCGACCTGGAGTTCGACCTGGCCGACACCCGCTACGTCCTGCGCCGCGGCGTGCGGATGCCCCCCGAGCTGGCCTGGGAGCGCCTCGAGCAGGGCGACGGCCTCGCGCCGCGCGGCCCCGCCGCCGGGTCGGGCGAGTCGGTGCAGTCCCTGCTCGACCTGCTGGGCGACCTGCGCGACCGCGACCGCCGCGACTGACCGGTCGCAGGACCCGACCCGGGTCCGGCCCGGGACTCAGCCGACGCGCCGCGCGGCGAGGTCGGCCAGGAAGCCCGAGCACCCGGCCTCCACGGCGTACGTCGCGAGCGCGTCGCCGCGCGTGGCGCCACGGTTGACCACGACCACCGGGGTGCCGGCGCGCGCCGCCCGGCGCACGAACCGGAAGCCGCTCATCACCGTCAGGCTCGACCCGACGACCAGCAGCGCACCTCCCGCGCCCAGTGCGTCGACGGCGTCGTAGCAGCGCTGCACCCGCGGGGCCGGCACGTTCTCGCCGAAGAACACCACGTCGGGCTTCAGGATGCCGCCGCAGTCGCAGTCGGGCACCACGAAGGACTCCGTGAGCGACGCCTCGAGCTCGACGTCGCCGTCGGGCCGGGTCTCGGCGTCGTCGTGCCCTGCGCCGAAGTCGGGGTTGAGGGCGCTGAGCCGCTCGTGCAGCGCCGCGCGCGAGGTCGTGCGGCGGCAGCCCAGGCAGACCACGTCGGCGATCCGTCCGTGCAGGGCCACCAGGCGCGGGCTGCCCGCGCGCTCGTGCAGTCCGTCGACGTTCTGGGTGATCAGCAGGTCGGGGTCGACCTCGACGAGCGCGCGGTGCCCGGTGTTGGGGTCGGCATGACGCATCCGGCCCCAGCCCAGGTGGCTGCGGGCCCAGTAGCGGCGGCGAGCCTCGGGGGTGGCCACGAACTCCTGGTAGGTCATCGGGGTGCGGGTCGGCGCCTGCGGCCCGCGGTAGTCGGGGATCCCGGAGTCGGTGGAGAGCCCGGCGCCGGTCAGCACGACGAGGTCGCGGTCGGCGAGCAGGTCGAGGGCGGCGGCACGGGTGGCCGGGTCGTGGGCGGTCGCGTCGGGGTCGCGCTGCTGCGACGGGGAGGTCGCGGCGGGGGAGCGGGTGGGCAGCAGGCTCACCGGGCGTACCTCACCTCGGCCCGCGCACGCGCCTTGGTCGCCTCGACCTCGCGGTCCTTGGGCGGCGCGGCGGTCACGAGGTCGTCGAGGAGGTGCTGGGTCAGGTGGGCGATCTCGCGCACGGCGCGGTCGAAGGCCTCCTGGTTGGCCTGCGAGGGCTTGGAGCTGCCGCTCACCTTGCGCACGTACTGCAGCGCCGCCGCCGTGACCTCGTCTCGCGTGGCCGGCGGCTCGAAGTTGTGGAGCTGGCGGATGTTGCGGCACATGCGACGAGCCTACGCCGCCCTCAGCGGGCCGGCGGCTGCTCGGAGCCCGGTGCCGGATCGGGCACGGGGGCGAGCCGGGCCGCGTCGAGCAGGGTCGTGGACCGGTCGGTGAGCAGCACGACCCGCCGGTCGGCCAGCAGCACCGTGCGCACGCCGCGGGCCTCGGTGCCACGCGGCAGGGGCAGGGTGCGGGCCGAGACGCGACCGTCGGTGAGCGACACCACGGCCAGGTGCGGTCGGGTGCGACCCGGTCCGTCGACCACGCTCAGCGCGGTCCGGGCGCCGGGCAGCCAGGTCAGCTGCCGCGGGTCGACCGACGCGCCCAGCGTGGTGCCGGCGGCGAAGTGGTGGACGCCCAGGGGGCGGGGGTCCGCGAGGTCGCCCAGGTCGAAGAGACCGACCTGCGCACCCCACGCGCCGCGGTCGGGACCCTCGCCGATCCCCAGCAGTCGGCGCGGCCCGAGCGGGTGGAGGTGGGCGGAGAACCCGGGCACCGTCAGGGTCCCGAGCAGCCGCGGCCGGTCGGGGTCGGAGAGGTCGACGGTGTGGAGCGGGTCGACCCGGCGGAAGGTCACCACGATCGCGAGGTCGTCGAACCACCTCACCGACTCGATGCTCTCGAAGCGGCCCAGCCCGTCGACCCGGCCCGCCTCGACGAGCCGGTCGCCGTCGCGGCGCAGGGTGGCCACGGCGTTGGCCGGCCCGGTGCCGGCACCGGGGCCGAGGGCCAGGCGGAGCACCCCGTCGGCCTCGTCCATGGCCCACCGGTCGGCGAGCGTGCCGAGCACCTCACCGGAGGCGACGTAGGAGGTGGAGACGCCCTCGAGGTCGAGCTCGTGCACCGTGGTGAGCCCGGTGCCGGTCGCGCCGGTGGGGTCCCAGCCCGCCCAGGCGGGGGCGGTGGCGACGTAGAGCCGCTCGGCGGAGGCGTAGGCGAGGTCGGTGTCGACCAGCAGGCCGGAGCCGCTCGGGTCGACCAGGCTCCGCGCCGCCGCCTCCGGGGTGGCCGCGTCGAGGCCGAGCACCGCCAGCGTGCCGAGACCGGCCTCCTGCGACGGCACGGCGACGTCGTCGCAGGTCACGGCGGGCGCGGTGGTCGACGCGCCGTCGGCAGTCAGGTCGTCCACGGTGGCCCCGGGCAACCAGTCGGCCGCGGTGGCGGCGCGCACGACCTCGCGGTTGGCCAGGGTGGCCGCGGTGCTCCCGCCCGCGCGGCGCGGCGTGGTGAAGGGCAGGTCGGGCAGGCCAGAGGACAGCACGAGCCGCACCACCGTGCCGTGCTGCACCGCCCGCACGAGGCCCGCGTCGTACGCCGTCGACGCGGTCACCCGCGGGTCGGTCGGGTCGGAGACGTCGACGGTCAGGACCCTGGTCGAGGGCGCGGTCGAGGTCGACGCCGGCGTGCCGGCGATCCGCGGGGTGGTCGCCGCGGCCCGGTCGCGGCCCACGACCACGACGGTGTCGCCCACCAGCAGCAGCTCGGGGTCGACCAGCGACGTCGCGGTCAGGTCGAGCGAGCCGAGCCCGACGACCTGCGCGCCGCCCACGTCGTGGGTGCTCAGCGTGCCGCCGGCGACGCGCACCAGCAGGGAGCCCTCGGTCTTGACGGTGTCGGGCTCGTCGACGCCGGCCTCCTGCACCGTGGTGCCGGTGGCGCTGGGGTCGGCCCGGGTCATGCCCGCGGTGGGGCCGCTCGCCGCCCGGTCCGACGCGGCGAGCTCCGGCGCGCCGCCCCGCGCCGCGAAGAAGGGGGAGTCGAGGAAGAAGTACGGGTCCTCCCAGCCGTGGGGGCCGACGAGGTCCTCGCCCAGGTCGGCGTACGCCGCTGCGAGGTCGGCGCACGAGTCGGCGGGTGCCAGGTCGCCGCCGAGCCAGGTGGCCTGTGCGGTCCCGTCGCCGGTGGTTCGGAGGCCGGCGGTCCCGAGGGCGGGGCCGGCCGGGCCGGCGGCGGGCCCGTCGTCCGCCGGCGCTGCGCCGCACCCGGCCGCGAGCGCGCCGGTGAGCAGCACGGCGAGCAGCGTCGCGACCGGGGGGCCGGGCCGCCCGGCGCGGGCCCGACGGGGCGCGACGACGGGGCGGAGGAGGCGGTGCGTGGGGGTGGCGGGCACGGGGCTGTGACGGCGGGTGGCCCGCGCTGGTTCCCGGCGACGGCGCGGTGCGAGGATGACGGGCATGCCCGACTCCCGCGAGCTCGACCTCGTCCTCTTCGGCGCCACCGGCTTCACCGGGGGCCTCACCGCCGAGTACCTCGCCCGCACCGCGCCCACCGGGCTGCGCTGGGCCCTGGTGGGTCGCAGCCGCGACAAGCTCGAGCGCGTGCGCGCCCGCCTGGTCAGGATCGACCCCGCCCTCGCCGACCTGCCGCTCCTCGAGGCCGACGCCACCGACGCCGCGGGCCTGGCCGACCTGGCGGCACGCACGAAGGTCGTCGTCACCACCGTCGGGCCCTACCTCCAGCACGGCGAGCCGCTGGTGCGCGCCTGCGCCGAGGCCGGCACCGACTACGTCGACCTGACCGGCGAGCCGGAGTTCGTCGACCGCATGTACGTCGCCCACCACGCCACGGCTGCCCGCACCGGTGCCCGGATCGTGCACGCCTGCGGCTTCGACTCGATCCCGCACGACCTCGGTGCGCTCTACACGGTGCAGCAGCTGCGGGCCAGCGGCCCGGTGGCCATGCGGGGCGTGGTCCGCGCCAGCGGCATGGTCTCGGGCGGCACCTTCCACTCCGCCATCGGCGCCTTCGCCCGGGCCAAGCAGATGAGCGAGGCCCTCAAGGCCCGCCGCCGTGCCGAGCCGCGACCCGAGGGCCGCTCCTCGCGCGCGGTCGCCGGCAAGCCCCACCGCGACAAGGCCCTCGGTCTGTGGCTGCTGCCGATGCCCACCATCGACCCCCAGGTCGTCGCGCGCAGCGGGGCGGCGCTGGAGGCCTACGGGCCGGAGTTCCGCTACTCCCACTTCGCCGGCACCAAGACGCTGCGCTACGCCGCCGGCGGTGCGCTCGGCGTCTCCGCGATCGGCCTGGCCGCCCAGGTGCGCCCGCTGCGCAACGCGCTCCTCGGCCGGATCAAGCAGGGCGAGGGCCCCGACGAGAGCCGCCGTGCGCGGTCGTGGTTCACCGTCGACTTCGTCGCGGAGAGCGAGGGACGCTCGATCCACACCCGCGTGTCCGGCGGCGACCCGGGCTACTCCGAGACCGCGAAGATGCTCGCCGAGTCGGCGCTGTGCCTGGTGCTCGACGAGCTGCACGCCACCGCCGGCTGCGTCACCACGGCCCAGGCGATGGGTGACGCGCTCGTCGCGCGGCTGGTCGCCGCCGGCCTCACCTTCGAGGTCGTGGCCTGAGTCCCGCCTCGGCGGGTGGGTCGGCGCCTAGGCCCACAGCGACCCGGGTCGGCCCCCGTCGAGGGTGACCACGCCGCCGTTGACGATCGCGGCGTGGGGCGAGCAGAGGAACGTCACCGCCGTCGCCACCTCGTCGGCGGTGATCGCACGCCCCAGGGCGTTGTCGGCGGCCTTGACCAGGTAGTGGCCGTCGTCGGCGTTGCGCTCGGTGACGGTGAGGCCGGGGTGCACGCACACGGCGCTGACGCCCTGCGGCCCGAGCTCGTCGGCGAGGTTCTTGGTGAGCGCCACGACCGCGATGTTGCGCACGGAGCCGGTGATCGAGCCGGTCTTGCGGGCGTTCATGCCGGAGACGTTGACGATCCGCCCGCCCCCGTCGAGCAGGTACGCCGCCGCCGCGCGCACGACGCGGGCGTAGCCCAGCGCCTTGGTGTCCATCTCCACCAGGAACTCCGCGTCGTCGAGGCCGGCCAGCCCCGGGGTGCGCCCGCCGCTCGCCCGCGGAGCGGCGGCGTTGACCACCACGTCCAGGCCGCCGAGCTCGCCCGCGGCGCGCTCCACCGCGGCCCGCACGGCGGCGTCGTCGGTGGTGTCGGCCTGCACCGTCACCGCCCCCTCGAGCGACGCCGCGGCCCGCTGCAGCGCCTCGCCGTCGCGGGCCAGCAGCGCCACCCGCGCCCCCTCCGCGCTGAGGCGACGCGCCGTCGCCAGGCCGATGCCGCGGTTGCCGCCGGTGACGAGCGCGCGGGCGCCCGAGAGTCCCAGGTCCATGTGCCCGAGCCTAGGTCGCCGCTGCCAGCGCGGCGCCGTGGCCGGACGGCCGGTCGTGTGGACCGCCGACCGCGCCAGCCGTGGGTGCCCCAGGCAAGAGTCGAACTTGCGACCTTTCGCTTAGGAGGCGGCTGCTCTATCCACTGAGCTACTGGGGCGGGTGCGTCGTGCGCGCCGACATCCTGCCACGTCGCCGACCTCCCTCCACGCGCAGACCGCGATGTGCGGCACGTCCGGCGCGGCGGTTGGGCGCGCGAGGTGATTTGGGTGTAACGCGGCTGTCGCCCCACACTAGGTCGACCCGTCTACCGTGGGTCCGCATCCCCGACTCCCGAGGTGACAGTGCCCGACCAGACCGAGCGCGGCTCGACCGGCCAGCCCGACGTGGCGACTCCCGACACCGCCGTGACCCGCACCGGGAAGCGACGCGCTCGACGACGCCGCTCCCACACGGTCCTCAAGGTCGTGCTCACCACGGTGCTCGTGCTCGGCATGGTGTCGGGGCTCTCGGTGACCTACCTCTACCGCCACCTCAGCGGCAACCTCACGGTGCTCGACATCGACGACCAGATCGTGGGCGAGCGCCCCGACAAGGTCGAGGTGGCCGGACCCCAGGAGCCGCTCAACATCCTCGTCATGGGCTCCGACAGCCGCGACGGGGAGGGCAACAACATCGACGGGCTCACCGGCGGCGGCGAGCGCTCCGACACCACGATCTTCCTGCACCTCTCGGCCGACCGCGAGCGCGCCTACGGCGTGAGCATCCCGCGCGACTCGATGGTCGACCGCGCCAGCTGCAGGACCGGCGACGGCGAGACCATCCCGGCGGCGTCCTACCAGATGTGGAACACCGCCTTCGAGCTCGCCGGGCCCGCCTGCACGGTGCAGCAGTTCGAGCACCTCACCGACATCCGCCTCGACCACTTCGTCGTCGTCGACTTCGAGGGCTTCGAGGACATGGTCGACGCCGTGGGCGGCGTCGAGATGTGCATCCCCGAGACCATCGACGACCGAGCCCACGGGATCTACCTCGAGGCCGGCACCCGCGAGCTCGAGGGCCGCGAGGCGCTCAACTACGTGCGCGAGCGCTACGCCGTCTCCGGCGGCAGCGACATCGGTCGCATGAAGCGCCAGCAGGCCTTCATCGCGTCCATGGCCCACACCGTGGTCTCGGCCAACACCCTGGCCAACCCCGCGCGGCTGCTCGGCTTCCTCGAGGCCGCCACCGAGTCGCTCACCCTCGACGACGACATGGGCAGCCTGGCCAAGATCGCCAAGCTGGGCTACGAGTTCCGCGACATCGGGCTGGACAAGATCCAGTTCCTCACCATCCCCAACACCGTCGACCCCACCGACCCCAACCGGCTGGTGTGGACCGACCAGGCCAACGACGTCTGGAACGCGCTGCGCAAGGACGAGCCCCTCACCAAGGAGCTCACCAGCAGCGCCATCAGCGCCGGCAACGTGCCCGGCACGACCGGGGCCGGCGGCTCCGGGGGCAGCGGCGAAGGGGCCGGCTCCGCGGCGAAGGCCGAGGAGCTGCGCGCCGCCGGTCTGTGCGCCTGATGGCGACCGCGGGCGACGCGCCGGGTGCCCTCCCGCCGGAGACGGCGTGGCAGCGCCGCAAGCGCCTGGCCGAGATCTTCGGCGACGCGCTCCCCGAGACCACCCGCGACGAGCGGGACGCCTCGGGGGAGCGCGAGCGCCGCGACGGCGACACCTGGCTGCGCGAGCAGGTGCCGCCGCACCACGGGTCCTGACCGACGGGTCCCGGCCCGCCGGGCGGGCCGGTCCCGGCCCGGATCAGGCGCCGGGGGTCTGCTGGCCCTTGAGCGCGTCGCGGATCTCGCGCAGCAGCATCGTGTCCTCGGGCGTGCCGGGAGGGGCGCTGGGGAAGTAGCGCTCCTTGGCCTTGGTGAAGGGCGTGACGATGAAGAAGTAGACGACCGCGGCCATGATCACGAACGAGATGAGCGCGGTCAGCCACGCGCCGACGGAGACGCCGCCGGGGTTGTAGCTGGAGAAGTTCGGCGTGCCCCCGATCTTGCCGATCAGGTCCATCAGCACGTCGACGGTCGCGGTGACCACGGCGGCGAAGGCTGCGGCCATGATGAAGGCCGTGGCCAGCTCGACCAGGTTGCCGCGGAGCAGGAAGTTCTTGAATCCACCGAGCATGGGCTCTCCCTCGGGTGCGCGGGACGAGCCGGTCCCGCCCCGGGCGGCACGTTAGCGGGCCCACGCCCAGGTGAGGAAGGTGCGCACGGCCGCGTCGGCCAGACCCGCGACCAGCACGTCGGGTGCGGCGACCACCACCACGCGACCGGTCGTCCCCAGCCCCGCGCCTCCCTGGCCGCCGGTGCCGGTCGACGCCGCGTCGCCCGGCAGCGCGACCACCTGCACGCCCGGCGCCACCACCCGGGGCTCGGCGCCCTGCGGGTCGGTGGCGATGAGGTCGATCCGGTCGCCCACGCGCAGCAGGCCGGCCATCTCGGCGTCGGGCAGCCGCACCGGCACCGCGGTGAGGCCCTCGGGGGCGAGGGCGGGCCCGACCAGGCGCACGTCGGTCACGGCCTCGCCGCGGCGCAGCGGCGCCGCCAGCACCCGCCCCACCGGGTCGGGCGCCAGGCCGGCCGGCTGCGTGCCCGGCACCTGCTCGACGCGCACCAGGTCGGCGGCGGTGAGCTCGGTGCCGGCCGGCAGGTCGTGCGCCGCCACGAGCAGCGGGCGGGTCGGCGCCGCCGGGGCGGTCGCGGCCCGGAGGCCGGCGACCACCGCGATCGCGGTCAGCAGCGCGGCGAGCACCCGGCGCCGGGCGAGCACGGCGCGCCGGACGGCGCGCAACGGCTCCCGCCACCGGCGACGCGACCGGGCGTGGGGCCCGTCGGCAGCCGTCGTGCGTGGCCGGTCGGCGACGGACGCGGGGAAGGAGCGCATGGCCCGACGCTAGGCCGGATCGCCGGGCCGTGCGGCGGCCTCTCCACAGGCGCGGTGCCCGGCCGGGTCGGCCCGGGTCAGCTCGAGCTGGCGGCCGGCTTCGCGGAGGAGGACGAGGAGGTCGACGGCGTGGAGGACGAGCCCGACGAGGACGAGCCGGAGTCCGACCCCTTCGACGAGCCCGACCCGCCCGAGGCGGCCGGCGCGGCGGGCGTGGTCGAGGACGACCCGGCGTCGGAGGAGGTCGTGGTGGAGCGGCTGTCGTTGCGGTAGAAGCCGGAGCCCTTGAAGACGACGCCCACGGCGTTGAACACCTTGCGCAGGCGCCCGTGGCACTGGGGGCACTCGGTGAGCGAGGCGTCGGAGAAGCTCTGGAACTGCTCGAAGGCGTGCCCGCACTCGGTGCAGGCGTACTGGTAGGTCGGCACGGTTCTCCCCGGTCGGACTCGACGGCTTCCGGGGGAGGGATTGGCACTCCGACCCGGCGACTGCCAATGCTACGCCAAGGCACAATGAGGTCCACCATGACCGACCCCGCCGCCCCGTCCTCGCCCGATCCGACCCAGGTCGGCCCGGCCTCGTGGCCGCGGCGCACCCGCCGGGCCTGGGCCTCCGGCTGGGTCGTCTTCCGCGGCCTGCCCCGCTCGCTGCGTGTCTCGACGTACGTCGTGGTGGGTCTCGTGCTGGTGCTGCTCGCGGGCCTGGTGACGGCCACGGTGGTGGTGCGCCGGCCCTTCCCGCAGACCACGGGCGAGGCCAGCCTGCCGGGCCTGGAGGGCGAGGTGGAGGTCGTGCGCGACGACCACGGCGTGCCCCAGCTCTACGGCGACTCGGTGGAGGACCTCGTGCGCGCCCAGGGCTACGTGCAGGCCCAGGAGCGCTTCTACGAGATGGACGTGCGCCGTCACGCCACCGCCGGCCGGCTGGCCGAGCTCTTCGGCGAGGCCGCCCTGGAGAGCGACCTGGTGGTGCGCACGATGGGCTGGCGCCGGGTGGCCGAGGAGGAGCTCGGCCTGCTCGAGCCCGAGACCCGCGCCGCGCTGGAGGCCTACAGCGAGGGCGTCAACGCCTACCTCGACCAGCACGACCCCTCCGAGATCGCGATCGAGTACACCCTGCTCGACCTCAGCGGCCTCGACTACCGCCCCGCCGACTGGACGCCGGTCGACTCCCTCGCCTGGCTCAAGGCCATGGCGTGGGACCTGCGCGGCAACATGTCCGACGAGATCGACCGGGTGCTCACCGCCGCCGACGTCGGCCCGGAGCGCGCGGCCGAGCTCTGGCCGCCCTACCCGTACGACGAGCACGCGCCGATCGTCGACCAGGGGGCGGTGGTGGACGACGTCTTCGAGCAGGACGCCGAGCGGGGCGGCTCCCGCAACCCGGTCCGCCCGCCGTGGCGCGCCGACCAGGTCGCGGCCCTGCGCGCGGTCGGTCGCGGTCTGGAGGACCTGCCGGCGTGGCTGGGGCGCGGCGACGGCGTCGGCAGCAACTCCTGGGTCGTCGACGGCGAGCACTCCACGACCGGCGCGCCGATCCTGGCCAACGACCCCCATCTCGGGGTCGGGCTGCCCGGGGTCTGGATGCAGATGGGCCTGCACTGCCGCACGGTGTCGCCCGCCTGCGCCCTCGACGTCGCCGGCTTCACCTTCTCCGGGGTGCCGGGGGTGGTGATCGGCCACAACGCCGACATCGCCTGGGGCTTCACCAACCTCGGCCCCGACGTCACCGACCTCTACCTCGAGCGCGTCGACGGCGACAGCTGGATCCAGGACGGCGAGCGCCGCCCGCTGCGCACCCGCACCGAGACCGTGGAGGTGCGCGACGGCGACGACGTCACCCTCGAGGTGCGCGCCACCGCCCACGGGCCGATCCTCTCCGACGTCTCCGAGGCGATCGGCCGGGTCGCCGACGCCGAGGCGGCCGACCCGCCCGGGGGAGCGGTGCGCGAGGGCGAGGAGCTCGCGGTGTCGCTGCAGTGGACCGCGCTGCGCCCGGCCCCGACCGCCGACGCGATCCTCCAGCTGAACCTGGCCACCGACTGGGACTCCTTCCGGGCCGCGGCCTCCTCCTTCGCCGTGCCGGCGCAGAACCTCGTCTACGCCGACCGCGAGGGCCACATCGGCTACCAGGCGCCGGGGCGGATCCCGATCCGCAAGTCGGGCAACGACGGGCGGCTGCCCGCCGCGGGCTGGCGCTCGGAGAACGACTGGACCGGTGACTACCTGCCCTTCAGCTCGCTGCCCCACGTGCTCGACCCCGAGGACGGCTTCGTCGTCACCGCCAACCAGGCCGTGGTCGCGCAGGACTTCCCCTCCTTCTTCACCGACGACTGGGACCGCGGCTACCGCTCCCAGCGCATCCGCGACGTGCTGGAGGACCGCTTCGCCGACGGCGGCACGGTGTCGGTGGGCGACATGACCGACCTGCAGCTCGACACCGCCAGCGCGCTGGGGCCGGTGCTCACGCCGTACCTGCTCCAGCAGCGGATGCCCGGCGGCTACTACACCGGCGGGCAGCGCCAGCTGCGCGACTGGGACTTCACCCAGCCCGCCGAGGGTCCGCAGAGCGCGGCGGCGGCCTACTTCAACGTCGTGTGGCGCACGGTGCTGCAGCAGACCTTCGACGACGAGCTCTCACCCGAGGTGCGCCCCGACGGCGGCCAGCGCTGGTGGGCCGTCATGGAGCGGCTGCTGCGCGAGCCCCGGGACCCGTGGTGGGACGACGTCACCACCGAGGACGTGGTCGAGACCCGCGACGACGTGCTGCGCCAGTCGATGCTCGACGCCCGCGACGAGCTGACGCGCCTCGACGCCCACGACGCCGACGACTGGGAGTGGGGCCACCTGCACCGCCTCGAGCTGCGCGAGCAGACCCTCGGCGACTCCGGCATCGCGCCCGTGGAGTGGCTGGTCAACCGCGGCGGGTGGAAGGCCGGCGGCGGCGGCTCCGCGGTCGACGCCACGGCGTGGGACGCGGCCGAGGGCTACACCGTGACCGCGGCCCCCTCGATGCGGATGGTGGTGTCGCTGGCCGACCTCGACGACTCGCGGTGGATCAACCTCACCGGCGTCAGCGGCCACCCCTTCCACCCCCACTACACCGACCAGACCGACCTGTGGGCGCGCGGCGAGACCCTGGCCTGGGCCTTCAGCCCCGACGCCGTGCGCGCCGCCGCCGACGACACGATGACGCTGGCGCCCGCCGAGGAGTAGACCCGAGGAGCAGGCCGCGTGTCAGGCCGCGGGTCAGCGCAGTCGCACCACGCCGGCGGGGCTGACGGCGGCGGTGACCGGGAGGTCGTGGGCGTCGACGGGCACGTCGAGGCCGACCTCCTCGTCGTGCAGCAGCACGCAGGTGAAGGTGCCGACCGGCACCCGCGCGAGCGCCCGGTCGTAGGAGCCGCCCCCGCGGCCGAGCCGCTCCCCGCGCGGTGAGACGGCCAGGCCCGGCACGAGCACCACGTCGGCGGTCGCGACGGACTCGGGGCCCAGCCTCCGGCCGACGGGCTCCAGCAGGCCCCGGCCGGCGCGGGCGAGCGAGCCCGGCCCGGCGTACGCCGCCCAGTCGAGGTCGTCGTCGGGGAGCAGCACGGGCAGCAGCACGCGGCGCCCCGAGGCCTCGAGGGCGTCGAGCAGGGGAGCGGTGCCGGGCTCGTCCCCGACCGCGACGTAGGCCGCGACCGTCGCCGCGCGGCGCACCTCGGGCGCGGCCAGCAGGTGGGCCGCCACGGCCGCCGCGACCTCCGCCCGCTCGCTCAGCGGGCGCCGACGACGGGCGGTGACGAGCCGGTCGCGCAGGGCGGTCTTGGCCGCGGATCGGGCGGGAGGTTGCGAGGCGGCCACCCCGGAAGCCTACGATCGACATCATGGGTTCACCTGGCTTGCACATGGCGCGCGACAAGATGGCCGCCGCGGGGGTCGACGAGGTCGCGATCGACACGTTCTCCCACTACTACCGCCTCCTCGAGCACGGCGAGACCGGGATGATCCCGGAGTCGACCATCGAGCCGGTCGACATGGAGTCGCTGGCCGACGTCGAGGTCTCCGACGAGGTCGCCGCGCAGGCCATCCGCACCACCGCGGTGATCAAGCTCAACGGCGGCCTCGGCACCTCGATGGGCATGGACCGCGCCAAGTCGCTGCTGTGCGTGCGCCGCGGGCTGTCCTTCCTCGACATCATCGCCCGCCAGGTGCTGCACCTGCGCAGGCAGTACGACGCCAACCTGCCGCTGATCTTCATGAACTCCTTCCGCACCTCGGGCGACACCATGGCCGCCCTCGCGCGCTACGACGACCTGCCGGTCGCCGGTCTGCCGCTGGAGTTCCTGCAGAACAAGGAGCCCAAGCTGCGGCTCAAGGACCTCGCCCCGGTCGAGTACCCCAAGGACCCCGACCTGGAGTGGTGTCCGCCCGGGCACGGTGACCTCTACACCGCGCTGCGGGGCACGGGCCTGCTCGACGAGCTGATCGCGGCGGGCTACGAGCGCGTCTTCGTCTCCAACTCCGACAACCTCGGCGCCGTGCCCGACGCCCGGGTCGCCGGCTGGTTCGCCGCGAGCGGCGCGCCCTTCGCCATCGAGGCCGTGCGCCGCACCCCCTCGGACCGCAAGGGCGGCCACTTCGCGCGCCGTCGCTCCGACGGCCGGATCGTGCTGCGCGAGACCGCGCAGACCCTCGACGCCGACAAGGACGCCCTGGCCGACCTCGACCGGCACCGGTTCTGCTCGACCAACAACCTGTGGTTCGACCTGGCCGCGATGAAGGCGGCCCTCGACCAGCGCGACGGCATCCTCGGCCTGCCCATGATCCGCAACGTCAAGAACGTCGACCCCGGCGACAGGTCCACCACCGAGGTCGTGCAGATCGAGACCGCGATGGGTGCCGCGATCGAGGTCTTCGAGGGCTCCACGCTCATCGAGGTCGGGCGCGACCGCTTCGTGCCGGTCAAGACGACCAACGACCTGCTGGTGCTGCGCTCCGACGTCTACGACCTGGGGCGCGACTTCGTGCTCGACCAGACCGCCGACGAGGTGCCCTTCGTCGACCTCGACGGCGACTTCTACAAGCTGGTCGGCGAGTTCGACAAGCGCTTCCCCGAGGGCGCGCCCTCGATGAAGGGCGCCTCCTCGCTGCGCGTCGAGGGCGACTTCACCTTCGGCAAGGGCGTGCAGGTCGTCGGCGACGTCGCGCTCTCGGCGCGCTCGGCCCAGCGCCTGCCCGGCGGCGAGGTCCTCACCGGCGAGGCCTCCACGGCCGGCGCCACCGACGGTCGTGCCCGTGGCTGACGCCCCGATCACCGTCGAGCAGCACCTCGCGCGGGTGCTCGAGGCGATCACCCCGCTCGGCCACGTGCAGCAGCCGCTGATGGAGACCCTCGGCCTCGCGGCAGCCGAGTCGGTCACCGCCGGCATCGCGCTGCCCTCCTTCGACAACTCCGCCATGGACGGCTACGCCGTGCGCCACGCCGACGTCGCCGACGCCGGCGAGGAGTCGCCCGTCGAGCTGCCCGTGGTCGGCGAGATCGGCGCCGGCAACGCCCAGCTGCTGACGCTGCCCCCCGGCACGGCGGCCAAGATCATGACCGGCGCGCCGGTGCCCAGCGGCGCCGACTGCGTCGTGCCCTACGAGTGGACCGACCACGGGGTCGCGCGCGTGCGCATCGAGCGCTCGCCCTCGCCGGGCCAGCACGTGCGGGTGGCCGGCGACGACGTCTCGGTGGGCGACCTGCTCATCGAGGAGGGCACCGTCCTGGGCCCGCGCCACCTCGGGCTGCTCGCCTCGGTGGGCCGCGCCAGCGTCGCCTCCCGGCCCCGCCCGCGGGTGGTCATCCTCTCCACCGGCACCGAGCTGCGCGAGCCCGGGCAGCCGCTGGGCCACGACTCGATCTACGACGGCAACTCCTACCTCCTGGCCGCCGCCGCGCGTCGCGCCGGGGCGCTGGCCTACCGCGTCGGGATCGTGCCCGACCAGCCGCGCGCCTTCCTCGACGCGCTGGCCGACCAGCTCGTGCGCGCCGACGTCGTGGTGACCTCGGGCGGGGTCTCGATGGGCGACTTCGACGTGGTCAAGGAGGCGCTGCGGCCGCTGGGCACGGTGTGGTTCGGCCCCGTGGCGATGCAGCCGGGCAAGCCCCAGGGCTTCGGCACCGTGGGCGACGACGCCACGCCGATCTTCTGCCTGCCGGGCAACCCGGTGTCTTCCTACATCTCCTTCGAGATGTTCGTGCTGCCGGCGCTGCGCAAGATGATGGGCATCACCCCCCACTCCCGCCCCCTGGTGCAGGCCCGCCTGACCCACGCCATCACCTCGCCGCCGGGTCGGCGCCAGTTCCTGCGCGGGGAGTACGACGCCGCCTCGGGGCAGGCCACCGTCACCCCGGTCGGCGGGTCGGGCTCGCACCTGGTCGGCGACCTCGCGGCCTCCGACGCGCTCATCGTGGTGCCCGAGGACACGCTGTCGATCGGCGCCGGCGAGCCGGTGCAGGTCATCCGGCTCGACGAGGAGTTCTGATGGGCGAGCGCCCGGGCGGGCTCACCCACGTCGACGAGACCGGCGCCGCGCGCATGGTCGACGTCTCGGCCAAGGCCGTCACCGCCCGCACGGCCTCGGCCTCCGGGCGGGTGCTCGTCTCGCCCGAGGTGGTCGGCCTGCTGCGCGGGGAGGGCGTGCCGAAGGGCGACGCGCTGGCCGTGGCCCGCATCGCCGGCATCATGGGCGCCAAGCAGACCCCCGCCCTGATCCCCCTGTGCCACCCACTCGCGGTCTCCGGCGTCACCGTCGACCTCGCCGTGGCCGACGACGCCGTGGAGATCCTCGCGACCGTGCGCACCACTGACCGCACCGGTGTGGAGATGGAGGCGCTCACCGCGGTCTCGGTCGCCGCGCTCACGGTCGTCGACATGGTCAAGGCAGTCGACAAGGGCGCGGTGATCACCGACGTGCGCGTCGAGACCAAGACCGGCGGGAAGTCGGGGGACTGGGCGCGATGACCCCCGAGCCGACGACACCGGCCGCGCCCGCCCACGGCCTCCCCGCCGCGGTGGTCGTGGCCTCCAACCGCGCCTCCGCCGGTGTGTACGCCGACACCACGGGACCGCTCATCGTCGAGGCCCTCCTCGGGCTGGGCTTCGAGGTCGGCGAGCCGGCGGTCGTGCCCGACGGGGAGCCGGTCGCCGCGGCGATCCGCGCCGCGGTCGAGGCGGGGGCACGCGTGGTCCTCACCACCGGCGGCACCGGTCTCACCCCCACCGACCGCACCCCGGAGGCCACCCGCAGCGTGGTCGAGCGCGAGGTGCCGGGCATCGCCGAGGCCATCCGTGCGCACGGCGTCGCCCAGGGCGTGCCGACGGCGATGCTGTCGCGCGGGATCGCCGGCGTCGTCGGCACCACCCTGGTCGTCAACCTCCCCGGCTCGCGCGGCGGCGTCAAGGACGGCCTGGCGGTGCTGACGCCCGTGCTGGTGCACGCGGCCGAGCAGGTCGTGGGGAGCGACCATTGAGCCGTGACCAGCGCCCCCCGCGGTCGGCCTGGCCGGTGGCCCTGCGCCACGAGGAGGTCACCGTGCGTCCGCTGCGCCGCGGCGACGCCGACGCCTGGCGCGCGACGAGGCGTCGCAACGCCGCCTGGCTGATGCCGTGGGACGCCACGGTGCCGCCGGGCGGCGACGACCGGCCCACGACCTTCCGGGCGCTGGTGCGCCGGTTGCACCGCCAGGCCCGCCACGACACGACGTACCCCTTCGTCGTCGAGGTGGACGGCCGCTTCGTGGGCCAGGTGACCGTCAACAACGTGGTGCGGGGCTCCGCGCTCTTCGCCTCGGTGGGCTACTGGCTCGACCGCGACGCCGCGGGACGCGGCATCATGCCGCGCGCGGTGGCGATGGTCATCGACCACTGCTTCACCGGGCTGGGCCTGCACCGCATCGAGGTCGCGATCCGCCCGGAGAACTCCAACTCCCTGCGCGTGGTCGAGAAGCTGGGGCTCACCGAGGTCGGCTACGCCCCGCGCTACCTCCACATCGACGGCGCCTGGCGCGACCACCGGCTCTACGCCGTCACCGCGGAGGACTGCCCCGACGGGCTACTGCGCCGGGTGGTCTGAGCCCGCTCCCGGCAGCTGATCTGCGACACACGGGTTGACATCCGAGAGCCCCTGAGGCAGTGAACCTAGGCTGCGGGGGTGGACCTGAGCGCATTCATCTTCCTCGCCCTCGCCGTGGCGTGGGCCGTCTACCTGGTCCCGAAGGCCCTGCGCCACCACGACGAGGTGACGCGGAGCCGCTCGGTGGAGCGCTTCTCCCAGAGCATGCGGGTGCTGGCCCGGCGCGAGCCGGTCGACCGGCGCGACGCACGCCTGGTGGTGCAGCCCGGCCGGGCGCCCTCGGGCCCCGTGGTGACCACCAAGGGCGGTGCCGCGGCCGGCCCCGCCGGCGAGGCCGTGCGCCTGGAGTCCACGGTGTCCGTCTCCTCCCCGGCACCCGCGCCCCCGACCGACGCGACGGTCGACGCCGCCGGGGCTCCGACCCGTACGCCGTCGCCGGTGGCCCGTCGCGCGGCCGCGCGCAGCGCCGCGCGCCGCCGTCGCAACGTGCTGGCCGTCCTGCTGCTGGCCCTCGTCGTGGTCGGCGTGCTCGCCGCGACCGCGGTGGTCTCCTGGTGGTCGCTCACCGCCCCCGGCGCCCTGCTGGTGGCCTGGCTGGTGGCCTGCCGGCTGATGGTGCGCCAGGAGCGCGGTCTGGGCCGCGCCCGCCGCGCGCCCGCCACCCCGGCCGGCACCGCTGCCGCCGGGACCGGCGGGACCGGCGCGACCGAGGACGCCCCCCACGCCGCCGTCACCTTCGTCTCCGAGGTCGTGCTCGACGTGGCCCTGGCCGCCGGGCCCCTCGAGGCGCCCGCGCCCGAGCCGCGCGAGGAGTTCGAGCTGCCCGGCGAGGTGACCGAGGAGATCAGCGCCGTGCAGGCCGACCCCACCCCGGACGCCGCCCTGTGGGACCCCGTGCCGGTCACGCTGCCCACCTACGTCTCCAAGCCCGCCGCGGCCCGCCGCACGGTGCGCACCATCGACCTCGACGACACCGGCGTGTGGACCTCCGGGCGCTCCGAGGCCGACTCGGCGCTGGCCCGCGAGGCCGACGACCAGGCCCGCGCGGCCAAGGCCGCCCGCGAGGAGGGGTCCTCGCGCCGCACGGGCTCCTGACGGGCATCGGATTCGTGACGGCGCCGCGACGGTGCTAACGTTTCCCACCGCATCGCCCGCCGCTCGTCGGCGGTGACGCACCCGGGGCTGTGGCGCAGTTGGTAGCGCGTCTCGTTCGCAATGAGAAGGCCAGGGGTTCGAATCCCCTCAGCTCCACCGATCGACGCAAGGCCCGCAGCCCTCAGGCTGCGGGCCTTCGTCGTGCCAGGCGCAGGGCGTCGGCGATCGCGGGCCAGGCCAGCGCCCCGAGCCGCTGCGGCGCGCCCGCGTCGCCGCCGACCTGGTAGGGCCGGCGCAGGTCGGGCGCGTCCTCGCCGGGCAGCACCACGGGGTGACCGGCGGCGGGATCGACCAGCACCGTGGTCGTGAGTCCGGCCGCGGCGCGGCGCGCGGCGATCCGCCGGGCCTGTCCCTCGCTGTCCCACACCCGGTCGTCGCCGCCGGCCACGAGCACCACGTCGCCGCCGATCCGCTCCACCGGGAGGGTGGCCGCGGCCACCACTCCGAGCGCGGCCCGCGCGCGACTGCGCTCGTAGACCTCCACGAAGGCCGGGTCGGGCGGCGGGGTCCAGGTGCGGTCGAGCGGCACGAACGGCACCGGCTCGCCGCGACGGGTCCACTTCGGGAGCGGCGGGTCGTCGTCGGCCTCCCGGGCGCCCTCCCAGGCCACGTCGGTGGGCGCCAGTGCCACCACGGCGTCGATGCGCTCGTCGTGGCAGGCCAGCAGCAGCGCGGCCTCCGCGCCGTACGACGTGCCGAGTGCGGCCACCCGCTCGCACGAGGTAGCCAGCCGGTCGAGGGCGCCGGCGAAGGTCTCCAGCGGCACCTCGCACGGCTGGGCCGGCTGGCCCTGCCCGCCGAACCACCGCAGCGCCACCGCGGTGGCGCCGTGGGCGGCGGGGAGGTCGGCGCGTCCTGTGTCGAGGCGGCCGCTGGAGCCGGCCAGCACCAGCACGCCGGTGCCGCGGTCGGCCGCGGGCACGGGAGCGGACCAGTGGACGTCGGGGGTGGGCCTCACGCCCTCAGCGTCGCACGATCCTCACGCTGACCAGCTCGTGGCCGTCAGGGGCCTCGGCGTCGAGCAGGGCCAGGAAGTCGGCGGTGGAGCGGGGGTCGGGGCCCTCCACGTGGCGCTCGACCTCCTCACCCCACGCGTTGCGCGGTCGGTAGGTGCAGGTGAGCTTCATCGTGCGACCGTACGCGTCTCGCCGTGCCGCCGTGGCCCGCCGCCACCGGCGTGACGCTGCCGTGACGGAGGGCTGACGCGTGGGTGCCGCCCCGCGCCCGGCCCTGCCCCCGCCCGGAGCCCGCCGAGTCCCTCGAGGAGGTGACCTCCGCGGCGCGGCGGCGGGACCTTCGGCCCTCAGCGCCCCCGCGGCCCGCCGCTGGCCGGGCTCGCCCGGCACCGCGACCACCTGAGCGCGAGGGGGCCGGTTCAGGGCGCCGGCACCGGCACGACGGCGACGGCTCCGAGGGCGTGCTCGACCACGATGGGGGCCACCGAGCCGTAGAGCAGGTCCTCCAGCGGTCCGTCGACCTGGTGGCCGACGACCACCAGGTCGGCGTCGCGTGAGGCCTCGACGAGGTTGTGGTCGGCGAAGCCCCGGCCCAGCCTGACCTCCACGTCGACCTCGGGGAACTTCTCGGCCATCCCGGCCAGCGACTCGGCCACCAGGGCCTGCTCGTCGGCGAGCTCGGGGGCGGGCAGCCCGCGCTGGACCGCCAGGGCCTCGGTGGCGTCGAAGTAGGAGTGCTGCACGATCAGGGGGCGCCCGCGGAAGGACGCCATCCGGAAGGCGAACTCGACGGCCGGGAGGGAGCGCGCGGTGCCGTCGACACCGACCAGCACGCCGGTCCTCGGGCGCTGCGGGTGGTCGGGTCGGCGCACCACCACCGGGCAGGAGGCGTGCTTGGAGACCGAGACGCTCACCGAGCCGAGGAGCAGGCTGCGCAGCGGGCCGCGGCCGCGGGAGCCGAGGACGACCATCGCGGCCTGGCGCGAGAGCCCGAGCAGCACGCCACGCGGGTCGGCGCTCGACATCACGCGGTGCACGACCACGCCGGGCGCCCGCTCGTGGGCGGTGGCCTCGGCGGCGGCCAGCAGCGCGGCCCCGCCCTCGCGCACCTGGTCGAGCAGCAGGCCGTAGTCGATCGCCGTGGTGGCGTACATGCCGGACGCCGGCACCTGCACGGGCTCGAGCACGTGCACCACGGTCAGCGGGCGCTGCTCGAGGTCGGCCTGGTCGCAGGCCCACACCAGCGCCTGGGCCGCGGTCTCCGACCCGTCGACGCCCACGACGATGCTGCCCGGCGGCACGTGGGCGGTCTCGCCGGCGCTCGCGGCGGGCAGGGTCTGGTCGTCGGGGCGAGGGGAGAGGTCCATGCCCCCAGCCTCGACGCACCGTGCGCCGCGGGGCAGGGGCGGACGTCCTGACGTCGGGGGTCGTGCGTCCCGGCCCCGCCGCGAGTCGAACCCGAGTAACTCACGTGTGTCACTATGGTTTGGTACGCCATCCGACCCGACCCGACGCGCGCAGGAGCAGCCATGACCAGCACCCTCGACCGCCCCGAGGCCGCCCACGGCGGCGACCGGCTCGACGTCCACCGGCTCGACGTCCACCAGCTCGGCGCCCGTATCGGGGCGCGCGTCGACGGCGTGCGCCTCGGGGGCGACCTCGACGCGGCGACGGTCGCGGCCGTGCGCGGGGCCCTCCTGCGTCACAAGGTCGTCTTCTTCCGCGGCCAGGACCACCTCGACGACGCCGCGCACCAGGCCTTCGCCGAGACCATGGGCCCCCTCACGACCGCCCACCCGACCGTCAACACCGGCAGCGCCCGGGTCTTCACGGTCACTGCCGACAAGGGCATGGCCGCCAACGCCTGGCACACCGACGTGACCTTCGTCGACCGGGTGCCCGCGATCAGCGTCCTGCGCGCCGTGGAGCTCCCGCCCTTCGGGGGCAACACGGTGTGGGCCAACACGGTGGCCGCCTACGACGCGCTGCCCGCCTCGCTGCGCGCCCTGGTCGACGACCTCTGGGCCGTCCACACCAACTCCTACGACTACGCCCAGCACGAGGAGGACTCCGAGGAGCCCGACGCGCGCTACACCCGCGCCGACTTCACCTCCCAGCTCTTCGAGACCGAGCACCCCGTGGTGCGCGTGCACCCCGAGACGGGGGAGCGCTCGCTGGTGCTGGGCCACTTCGTCAAGGCCTTCAGCGGCCTCAACTCCGCGGAGTCCGTGGCGGTCTTCACCCTGCTCCAGAACAGGATCACCCGGCTGGAGAACACGATCCGCTGGACCTGGCAGCCCGGTGACGTGGCCATGTGGGACAACCGCGCCACCCAGCACTACGCCGTGGCCGACTTCGGCACGGCCTACCGCGAGATGCGCCGCATCACCGTGGCCGGTGACGTGCCGGTGAGCATCGACGGGCGTCGCAGCCGGGTGCTGCGCGGCGACGCGCAGGCCTACTCGCGCATCGACGAGCTGATCAGCTGATGCCGCTGCTCGACCTCGTCGACCCCGCGACCGGCGGCGTGCGCTCGAGCCTGGCGACCAGCGACACCGCTGCGGTGACCCGCGCGGTCGACGCCGCCGCCGCGGCCTTCCCCGACTGGTCGCGCAGCACGCCGGGGGCGCGTGCCGACGCGCTCCTCGCCCTCGCCGGCCTCGTGGAGGAGCACGCCGAGGAGCTGGCGCTGCTGGACTCCGAGGACGTCGGCAAGCCGGTCCACCACGCCCGCGAGGAGCTGCCCGGGGTGGTCGACAACCTGCGCTTCCTCGCCGGCGCGTCCCGGGTGCCGAGCGCCGGCTCCGCCGGGGAGTACGCCGCCGGTCGCACCTCCACGCTGCGCCGCGAGCCGCTCGGTGTGGTCGCCCTCGTCACGCCGTGGAACTACCCGCTGCTCGAGGCCGTCTGGAAGGTCGCCCCGGCGCTGGCCGCCGGCAACACCGCGGTGGTCAAGCCCTCCGAGCTGACCCCGCGCTCGACGCTGCGACTGGTCGAGCTGGCCTCCCGCGTGCTGCCCGCGGGGGTGCTCGGGGTGGTGCTCGGCGGGGCAGAGGTGGGCCAGGCCCTCGTGCGCGACCCGCGGGTGCGTCTGGTCTCGCTGACCGGTGACAGCGCCACCGGCAGCGCGGTCGCGGCGACCGCGGCCGAGTCGCTGACCCGGGTGCACCTCGAGCTGGGCGGCAAGGCGCCCGTCGTGGTCTGCGACGACGCCGACCTCGACGACGCCGTCGCCACCCTGGTGCCGGCCGGCTTCCTCAACGCCGGCCAGGACTGCACCGCGGCGTGCCGGGTGCTGGTGGCCGACTCCGTCCACGACGCCTTCCTGGCGGCGTACGTCGAGGCCGTGCGCGACCTGCGCGTCGGCGACCCCGCCGACGAGGACACCCGGCTGGGCCCGCTGGTCAGCCGGCGCCAGCTCGACCGCGTGGCCGGCTTCGTCGACCGCGCGGTCGCGGGCGGGGCCCGGGTCGAGGTGGGCGGGCGCCGGCTCGAGCGTCCCGGCTGGTTCTACGCGCCCACCGTGCTGACCGGGGTGGGGCAGCGCGACGAGGTGGTGCAGCGCGAGGTCTTCGGCCCGGTGGTGACGGTGCAGCGGGCTCCCGACGACGAGGCCCTGCTGGCCCTGGCCAACGACGTCGAGCAGGGGCTCGCGGCCAGCGTCTGGACCGCGAGCCTGGCCCGGGCCGACCGCTTCACCCGAGGCCTCGACTTCGGCACGGTGTGGGTCAACGACCACCTGACGACGGTCTCGGAGATGCCGTTCGGCGGGTTCGGTGCGTCGGGCTACGGCGCGGAGCTGTCGACCCGCTCGATCGACGACTACTCCCGCTTCAAGCACGTGATGACGCGCGTGCCGCGCTGAGCGGCGCGCGCCCGGGCCGACCGGTGCCGACCCGGGCGGGGAGGCTCAGGAGACGGCGCGGAAGGGGTCGTGCTCGGCCAGCAGCTTGTCGACGCGGGCCTGGTCGAGACGGGTGGTGACCGCGCTGTTCTCCTGGTTGTCGCGCACGACCTTGGCCAGGGTGAAGGAGGAGGAGACCAGGAAGAGCGTGGTCATCGCGAGGAAGGCCCGCACCCACGGGTCGACCGGCAGGTAGAGCACGGCGATCGCGAGGCCGAGCAGGGCGGCGCCGAAGGAGATCGCGGCCTGGGCGAAGAAGGCCGTGGTGTTCTGGGTGCTGCGGGGGTTCGGCGAGCTCATGGTGGTCCTCCTGGTCGGGGCCGGGGTGGCCGGTGTGCCCACCAGCCTGGCGGCGCCCGCCGCGCCGCGCCTGAGCCCGAGTGCTCAACCGGCCCGGGTGCGGCTACCATGGTCGCGGCGCCTCCGGGTGCCCCGGCGCCCGTGGCGCCAGGGGCGGCCCGCAGCCGCCAGGCGGTCACCACCCGGTGACCGCGGCTCCACGCCGAGACCGGCAGCAGCCCCTCGGCGTCCCGAACCCCCGTGGTCGGGTCGGGGCCGAGACACGCGATGGACACGTGACGCAGCGGCCGCCCGGCCCGTGCGTCCGAGACGGTCGCCGCGCCGCCGGCGCGGGCCGCCACCCCGCGACGGGGTCGTGCACGCCGGGCGCTCCAGAGGAGGAGTACGTGGCTCGACGAGACCAGCGCCGCTCAGGCGGGTCCCGCACCGCGACGCGCCAACGGCGCGTGCGCGACATCGACAACGAGGGCATCATCCCGGTGCTGGCGCGTGCCGTGCGCGAGGTCGAGAACGGCGTGGCCCGCGGGTCGGTCGCCTCCTCGCTGCGCACCAAGTTCCAGGTCGTCGCGATCCTGGTGCGCGAGGAGCGGGCCCGCGTCAAGGCCGACGAGGAGGTCACCGAGGCCCAGCGCGCCGAGCAGCTCAAGCGCCTCGACGGCGTCGCCACCATCCTGGCCAAGACCGCGGCGCGCGACACCTCCCTGCTGCAGCTGCTCGCCGAGGACGCGCGGCTCTCGGAGTCGGCCGCGCTGCTCAAGCGCGAGATGCTCGAGGCCGCCGGCATCGAGCAGCGCGTCGTGGCCGACCGCGAGGAGACCCCGGTGACCGGCCTGGCCGAGAAGCGGATCGTGCCGCAGTCGGTCATCGCCCGGAAGCTGGCCAACCCCTTCCTGGTGCCCGACTTCGCCAACGCCGAGCCCACCGAGCCGCGCCCGCGGCGCCTGGCCGGCTGGGAGCTCATCGGCCCCCTGCTGCGCTCCTTCGAGTACGCCGGCGGCCACTCCGCGTGCATGCCGCTGCCCGACACCGCCTCCGTCGCGGCGCCGGGCCGCCTGGAGCTGATGCACCACCAGGCGCAGGTCGTGCAGGCCGCCGCCGACGGCCACCGCACCTTCCTGCTGGCCGACGAGCCGGGCCTGGGCAAGACCGCCCAGGCGCTGCTGGCCGCGCAGGCGGCGGGGGCCTACCCGCTGCTCGTCGTGGTGCCCAACGTGGTGAAGACCAACTGGGCCCGCGAGGCCGAGCGCTGGACGCCGCACCGCGCGGTCACGGTGGTCCACGGCAACGGCGACACCGTCGACGGCTTCGCCGACATCGTGGTGGTCAACTACGAGATCCTCGACCGCCACGTCGGCTGGCTGGGCGACCTCGGCTTCCGCGGCATGGTGGTCGACGAGGCTCACTTCATCAAGAACAAGACCTCCCAGCGCTCCCAGCACGTGCTCCAGCTCTCCGAGCGGATCCGCGCCCGCATCGCCCGGCCGCTGCTGATGGCGCTCACCGGCACGCCGCTGATCAACGACATCGAGGACTTCCGCGCCATCTGGCAGTTCCTCGGCTGGACCGACGACAAGACCCCGCGCGCCCGGCTGATGGAGAAGCTGGAGGAGACCGGGATGACCCCGGCCGACCCGGCGTTCTACCCCGCGGCCCGCGCGGCCGTGGTCGACATGGGCATCGTGCGGCGCCGCAAGGTCGACGTGGCCTCCGACATCCCCGCACGACGCGTCGCCGACCTGCCCGTCGAGCTCGACGACGAGATCGGCCGCTCCATCCGCGAGGCCGAGCGCGAGCTGGCCCGCCGCATGGTCGCGCGCTACGACACCGCGCTGGCCACCCGCACCTCGGGCCGCACCGTGGCCGGCATCGACCACGAGCTGGTGCGCCGGGTCGCGACGTGGGAGCGCGAGGACACCACGACCACGAAGACCGACGAGAACGTGTTCTCGATGATGCGGCGCATCGGCCAGGCCAAGGCCGGCCTCGCGGCCGACTACGCCGCGCAGCTGGCGCGCAACGTCGGCAAGGTCGTCTTCTTCGCCAAGCACCTCGACGTCATGGACGTCGCGGAGGAGACCTTCGCCAAGCGGGGCATCAGCTACGCCTCGATCCGCGGCGACCAGACCCCGCGCGTGCGGCAGAAGAACATCGACGCCTTCGTGGAGGACCCCGACGTCCAGATCGTCGTCTGCTCGCTGATGGCGGCCGGCGTGGGGCTCAACCTGCAGGTGGCCTCCAACCTGGTGCTCGCCGAGCTGTCGTGGACCGACGCGGAGCAGACCCAGGCCATCGACCGGATCCACCGCATCGGCCAGGCCGAGCCGGTGACGGCGTGGCGGATCATCGCGGCGCAGACCATCGACACCAAGGTCGCCGAGCTCATCGACAGCAAGGCCGGCCTGGCCGCCCGGGCGCTCGACGGCTCCGACGACGAGGTGTCCAGCTCGGTCGACGTGCAGCTGGAGGCGCTGGTCGCGCTGCTGACCGAGGCGCTCCAGGCGCGCGGCTGAGAGCCGTCCCGGGGCCCGGCCCCGGGGCGGCTCAGCGAGCGGTCGCGGGGCTGCCGGTGCCGAAGACCAGCTCGGGGCCGGTCGGCAGCTGGAACTCCGCGCTGACCGGTCGGCACCGCGGTGCCCTGACGTCGCAGGCGACGACCACGGTGCGCCCGCTGGGCCCGGCCGAGGAGCCGTCGGCGCTCGCCGCGCCGTAGTAGGTGTCCTGGTCGATCCAGCCGCCGAGCTGGAACCACCGCTCGCCCGGGTCGAAGCGCACCGGCACCCCCGAGGCGGCGTCGTAGGCCCGGGGCGGGGTCGCGGCGCCCAGGGGGTGGAGCAGGTCGCCGGCCGGCGACAGCAGGGCGCGGGCGTCGGGCCGCTCACCGTCGCGGGCCAGCCTCAGGTGGCCCGCCGTCGTCCGCACGACGTCGACCTCGGAGCCCAGGGAGCGGTCCACCCGCAGGTCGTCGGGGGCCGGCCCGCCCGGCCCGCCGTCGAGCGGCAGCCGGGTGACGCCCTCGACCAGGGGGTCGGCGACGTAGGCGGCGTCCTCGTCGAACCCGACGAACGTCGGGGGCTGCGCGGCGTAGAGCGCGGCGACGTCGACCGTGGGCCGCGCGGGACGGGTCCGCAGCACCTCTTTGCCGGTGGTCACGTCGAGCACGACGGCGACCGCCGCCGCGACGCCGGCCGCGTCGGTGGGCCCGTGCACCCGGTCGAGCAGGCCCAGGTGCCGCCCGTCGGTGGACAGGGCCAGCCGGTCGGTGTCCACCTCCGCGACCGCCACGGGGTCGGCGCCGTCGGTGAACCACAGCGTGCCGCGGGCCAGGTAGTAGACGCCGGCGGTCGTCACGACGAACGCCTCGGGCGCGGGGCGCACGTCGAGCACGACGTCACCCACGTGCAGCGACCGCCCGACGGCCCACGCCGGCGCGGCGACGTCGTAGGTCGGGGCTCCGACCGGCACCGTCAGGTCGCCGGCCCCGCCCTCCTCACCCGCCGGTGCGCACCCGGCGAGCGCCGCGCAGAGCGCGAGCAGGAGGGCTGCCACCCGGGTGCGCGTGCGTCGCGAGAGCATCCGCCCACCGCCGTTCCTCGGCCCGTGCGGGGGCTCCGAGCAGCTCCCGCGTCGACGCCTCCCTTCCTACCCGGCGCCCCGCCCGCGGACCCGCGGATCCCAGCGGGCGGCCATCACGATCCGGTCTCGATCCGCGGCGCCGGACCGGTGGGGTCGACAGGAACGCTGCCACCGATCTGCCGGATCGATGTGGGAAACAGCCCGCCGCGGTTGATAATCGACGCCATGACCTCGCCGTCGACGATCCCCGGAGCCCCTCGGCGTCGCTCGTCGGTGCCCAAGCGCGCGGCCCAGGCCGTGATCGCCGGGGTCCTCGCGCTCGGGCTCGTGCTCGCCACGACCGGGGCCAGCGGCGAGCACCCCGGTGAGCAGGTCACCTCGGTGCTCGCGGGACAGCCGGTGCGCCTCAACCTGCCGCCCACCGACGAGCCCAAGGGTGTGGCCGTCTTCTTCCACGGCCAGGGCGGCAACGTCAACGACAAGATGGACGGTCCGTGGCTCGACGCGCTGCGGCGCGACGGCTGGGTGGTCGCCTCGTCCCTCTTCCACCGGGAGGCCTGGGGCAACCCCGCCTCCACCGAGGACACCGAGCGCCTCATCGCGTGGGCCGAGGAGCAGGGCGGCGCGGAGGTCAAGCTCTTCATCGGCACCTCGATGGGCGCCACCACCTCGCTCAACGCCGTCGTGCACGGCATCGAGTCGCCGCCGTGCTGGTACGGCGTGAAGGCCGCCGTCGACATGCGCACGATGGGCAACGTGCCGGGCGCCGACGGCTTCATCCGCGCCGCCTACGACGGCGAGCCGTGGCCCTTCGTCCGCAACCCCGTGGACAACGCCTCGCGCTTCCCCGCCGACGTGCGCTACCGCTTCGTCGCCTCGCCCGTCGACCCCTACGTGCCCTTCGAGGACAACACCGAGGTCATGGCGGGGCGGCTGCGCGAGGCCGGCGCCGAGGTCACGGTGCGGCCGGTGCAGGGCCCCCACGACGACCCGTCGCACTACAGCGCCTTCGACCTGGTGCGCTTCGCGAACTCCTGCGCCTGAGCAGGCCCAGCGACACCCCCAGCGGGCGGGCCAGCTGCTCGGCGTACTGCGTGGTGACGTGCCCGCCGTCGCGGTAGGGCACCGTCGAGCCGACCACGGCGGGGCAGTCGTCGCCCGCGCAGAACCACTGCCGCGTGCGCACCGAAGCGACACCGACGGCGTCCGCCGCCCGCACCTGTGCGGCGGCCGCGGCGCGGTGGTCGGGCCGCTCGTGGGTCAGGCAGGCCCGCAGCGACCGCGGGCGCGAGGACAGGCACGGCCCCGGGTCGTCGGCCAGGATCGGCACGTCGGCCAGCAGCACCGTCCGCCCCGCCGCGGCGTCGAGTCGCTCCAGCAGGGCGGTCGTGCCGCGGCGCACCGCGCGGGCGGTCTCCTCGGGGTCGTCGACCACCTCGCCGTCGACGAGCACGCCCCTGCTGGTGCCCGGTGAGCTCGAGACGACCACGAGGTCGGGCTGGAGCCGCTCGACCTGCTCCAGCGCCCAGCGCTTGAAGTCGTCGCAGGCGGTGAAGGGCTCCGTGGTGCCGCCGCGCAGCGAGGTCACCAGCCACGGCACGCACTGGGGCTTGGCCAGGTAGTAGGCGCGGTAGCCGGCCTGCTCCGCGATCGGCTCGAGCGCCGGGATCCAGTGGCGGGCGTGGGAGTCGCCCAGCAGCACCACGGTGCGCTCGGCGTCCTGGTCGCCGCGGGGACACAGCTCGCGGTTGGTGTCGTCGCGGTAGTCGCAGCCGGCGAGGTCGGCGGTGGAGTCGAGCAGGCGGGTCAGCGGGGGGCTGAGGCGACGCGGCACGGCACGCCCCTCACGGCTGGCCCGCGCCGAGGCGCGCACCAGGGCGGTGGCCGGGTCGTCGGTGCCGAGCTCGCGCCGCCAGTCGTCGGGCAGCGTGATCGCCGCGCCGCGGCCGACCTCGCCCTGCGTGCGCTGCACGTAGGCGCCGGCGGCCACCGCCGAGGACACGACGAGGGCCAGCGTGGTGGGGTAGAGCACCAGCCCGCGCCACGGCAGCGCGAGGCCGCGGGCGCGGCGTACGGGGTCCTCGACGAGGCGCGTGGTGAGCGCGGCCAGCAGCAGGGTCAGCCCGGCCAGGGCGATCTTCTCGCCGAGCGTGAGCGCCCGGTCGACGTGCACGGAGGGGATGACGACGAGCGGCCAGTGCCACAGGTAGATCGAGTACGACCAGCCGCCGAGCAGCTGCAGCGCACGCAGCGACAGCGCCCGGTCGACCAGGGAGCGCGTGGCCGTCGCGCCGGCGAGCAGCACCGCGAGGGTGCCGAGCACGGGCACCAGCGCGGCGGTGCCGGGGAAGGGGGTGGCCGGCGTCAGCCGCAGGCAGGCCCAGCCGACGGCGGCCAGCCCGGCCAGCGCCAGCGGCTCGACGACCGCGCGGGGCAGGGTGCGCCTCGCGGGCCAGGCGGCGACGGCCACCGCACCGAGCGCCCCCAGAGCCAGCTCCCAGGCGCGGGCCAGGCTCGAGAAGTACGCCGCCGTCGGGGTCTCGCCCGTGCGGTGCGCCGACCAGGCCAGGCTGGCGGCGGCCACGACCACCAGCACACCGGCCAGCGCTCCCAGCGGCACCGGCTGGGCGGGCGGGGCGGTCTGGTCGGGCCCGGCGGCCCGGTCGGAGGCCCGGGCCCGGTGGCGGCTCCGGGCCAGGAGCACGACGGCGAGCAGCAGCAGCGGCCACACGACGTAGAACTGCTCCTCGACCGCCAGCGACCAGTAGTGCTGGACCGGCGAGGGGGAGAGGTCCTGCGCGAAGTAGTCGGTGCCGCGCTCGGCGAAGCGGACGTTGGCCGCGAAGGCCGCGGCCCACACGACGTCGACGAACGCCTCGGGGGCGCGCAGCGGGCCCAGCCACAGCGCCGAGGCGACCGCGCTGGCCACCAGGACCAGCGAGGCCGCCGGCAGGATCCGTCGGGCGCGGCGGGCGTAGAAGTCGGTGAGCGAGAGGCCGCCCGTGCGGGCGACCTCGCGCAGCATCAGCTGGGTGATGAGGAAGCCCGAGACGACGAAGAACACGTCGACGCCGACGAACCCCCCGGTGAGGGGGCCGAGGCCGAGGTGGCCCAGGACGACGGTGACGACCGCGACGGCACGCAGTCCCTGGATGTCGGTGCGCAGGTGCGTTGCGCGCGCGGGGGACGGGCTCACTGGCCACCACGCTAACCACCGCGCGCGCTCGGCGAGCCGGGTGGGGGACCCTCGGCGCGGCGGCGCCCGGGTCAGGCGGCGCGCAGCAGTCCGGGGCCGAAGACGAAGCGGGCGACCTCGATCCGCAGGGCCACGCGGGCGGGGTTCTCCCGCGGCTGGCGGTAGCGCGCGGCGTACCGCTCCTCGGCCCGGGCGACCTGCTCCCGGTCGTCGACCACCTCGGCGGTGCCCTCCACGGTCGACCACCGCGCGCCGTCGACCTGGCAGGCGGCCACCAGCCGGGAGCCCGCCGGGTCGGCGAGGTTGAGCGCCTTGCGGCTGGTCGCCGAGGTGATCACCCACGCGCAGGCGCGCTCCGGGTCGAGCGCGACCCCCACCGGCACGACGTGCGGGCGCCCGTCGGGCCGCAGGGTGGTCAGCGTGCACAGGTGGCGCTCGGTCCAGAAGGCCAGCAGCGGCTCGGGCAGGCTGTCCCAGCCGGGGGTGAAGGCGCTCATGACGGGCAGCCTAGGCGTCGCCGGTCACCGTGGCCGGCCCGACCTCAGATCCAGCGCGCGAACCACATCCGGTCCAGCCACTCGCCGTTGGTGAGCAGCCCGTTGGTCCAGATCGGCCAGAACCACGCGAAGTTGACCAGGGTCAGCACGAGGAAGGCCCCGGCGACGACGACGCCGACGGTGCGGCGGGTGGAGGGGCCGCGCCTCCGGCCGACCAGCGCCCCGATGGCCAGCGTCAACGACAGGACGATGAAGGGCAGGGTGACGATGGCGTAGAAGGAGAAGATCGGCCGGTCGTCGTAGGCCAGCCACGGCAGCCAGGTCGAGGCCACGCCGACCACGGCGAGGCCGTGGCGCCAGTCGCGGGCCCCGAGCCACATCGCGGCCGAGAACACCAGTGCCAGGATGCCGGCCCACCAGATCGTCGGGGTGCCCAGCAGGAGCACCTGACGCAGGCAGTCGCTGCCCTCCGGGGCGGTGCAGCCGCGGGTGCCGGGCTGGATGCCGGTGTCGGCGGCCACGCCGACCGAGCGGTTGAGCAGCAGCCACCCCGCGGGCTTCGAGGCGTAGCTGTGGGTGGAGCAGTCGAGGAAGTTGGTGTGGAAGGTGTAGACGTCCTGGTGGTAGTACCAGAGCGAGCGCAGCGACTGCACGACCTCGGCCGGGCCGGAGGCGTCGGGCTCGGTGGCGGTGGGCCAGCGCGCGTCGGGGTCGGGGTCGTCGGAGACGAAGGAGTCGCCGTCGCAGTGGCCCTGCCCGGTGAACTGCGTGTACTGCGTGGAGGAGAGCGCCTCCTCGTACTGCCCGGCGTGCACCAGCCACCCGCCCCACGTGCCGACGTAGACCACCGCGGCGACGCCGACCAGCTGCACGAAGGCCGGCAGGCCGTCGACCACCGCCGAGCGGAGCACGGCCGCGCGCACGCCGAAGGAGCGCCGCGCCCCGCTGCTCCACAGCCACACCAGGACGCCGAGCGCGGCGAGGGGGTAGAGCGCGGTCCACTTGGTGCCGATCGCCAGGCCGAAGCAGATCCCGCCCAGCAGCAGCCACGGGCGCAGCAGCAGCCCGCGCACGGGTCCCCACCCTCCGGTGAGCGGCACGGGCTGCAGGCGGGCCATGCGGGCGCGGTGCCAGTCGCGGTCGTTGACCAGGCACGCCACCGCGCAGAGGGTGAAGAAGGCCAGGAAGATGTCGAGCAGCGCCAGGCGCGACAGCACGAACTGCAGCCCGTCGAGCATGAGCAGCAGCCCCGCGACCAGGCCGAGCACGGTCGACCCGGTGACCCGTCGCGCCAGCCGGCACATCACGAGCACCATGAGGGCGCCCACGACGGCCGAGGCGACCCGCCAGCCGAAGGGCTCCATGCCGAAGACCTTCTCGCCCAGCCCGATCAGCCACTTGCCGACCTCGGGGTGCACGATCATCGACGGCTCGCCCTTCCACACCCCCGTGGTCGTGCCGGCGAGGATCTTCTCGTCGGCACCGTCGACGTACTCGCGGACGTAGCCGTGGTTGACCAGCGACCACGCGTCCTTGGCGTAGTAGGTCTCGTCGAACTCGAAGACCTTCGGCTCGCCCAGGCGCCACAGCCGCAGCACGAGCGCGAGCAGGGCGAGGCCCAGCGCGGCCGACCAGCCGATGAAGGGGTCCTCGACGCCCAGCCGGCCCCTGGCCCGCTGCAACGCGGTCGGGAGGGTCTCGCCCGCCGCGGTCCCGGAGAGCCCGCGTGCCGCTCCCGGGTGCGGCGCCTGCGTGGTCGTCACGGGGGTGGACTCTACGGGGCGCCACCCCGGCGCCGCGGGGCTTCGGGGCCGAGGGGCGACCGCGACGCGGTGCGGGATCGGGCATGATCGGCCCATGCCTGCCGCCCCCGACCCCGCCCGCACCGGGCCGCCCCGGGAGCCGGGGGAGCCGGGAGTGCTCGTGCTGGCCGCGACCCCGATCGGTCGCGTCGCCGACGCCCCGCCCCGGCTGTCGCAGGAGCTGGGGGACGCCGACGTCGTCGCCGCGGAGGACACCCGCCGGCTGCGGCGCCTCACCACCGACCTCGGGGTGACGGTGACCGGGCGCGTCGTGTCGTACTTCGAGGGCAACGAGAGCGCCCGCACCCCCGCGCTGCTCGAGAGCCTGCTGGCTGGCGACCGCGTGCTGCTGGTGACCGACGCGGGCATGCCGAGCGTCTCCGACCCGGGCTACCGCCTCGTGGCGGCCGCCGTGGAGGCCGGGGTCCTCGTGACCGCCGTGCCGGGACCGAGCGCCGTGCTCACCGCGCTCGCGGTGAGCGGGCTGCCGGTCGACCGGTTCTGCTTCGAGGGCTTCCTGCCGCGCAAGGCCGGCGAGCGGGCCCGTCGCCTGGCCTCGCTGGCCGCCGAGGAGCGCACGATGGTGTTCTTCGAGGCCCCCCACCGCACCGAGGCCGCGCTCGCCGCGATGGCGCAGGCCTGGGGCGAGGACCGCGCCGGCGCGGTGTGTCGCGAGCTGACGAAGACCCACGAGGAGGTCCGGCGCGGGCCGCTCGGCGAGCTGGTGACCTGGGCCGCCGAGGGCGTGCGGGGCGAGGTGACGATCGTGGTGTCGGGGGCGGCTGTCACCATGGCCGTCGACAACGACCCCGCCAGCCTGCGGGCCGCCGTGGCGGACCTCGAGGCCGGCGGCACCCGCCGCAAGGAGGCGATCGTGGAGGTGGCCCGCATGGCCGGAGTGCCCAAGCGCGAGGTCTACGACCTCGTCCACAAGCAGGTCCCCCAGCAGACCGGGGAGCAGACCGGGGAGCACGGACCCGCCGGGGGTGGGGTCCGGTGAGCACCCGCCACCCCGACCGCGTCACCGAGGTCCACCGCGACGGGCTGGTGCTCGACGTCCTCGACGAGGGCCCCCTCGACGGCGACCCCGTCGTGCTGCTGCACGGCTTCCCCGAGCGCGCCACCTGCTGGCGCTCGGTGGCTCCGCTGCTGCACGCGCAGGGCCTGCGCACCTTCGCCCTCGACCAGCGCGGCTACTCCCCGCGCGCCCGTCCCCGCGGCCGCCGCGCCTACCGCGTCGCCGAGCTCTCCGCCGACGTCGCCGCCCTGCTCGACCTGCTGGTGGGCGAGCCCGGGCCCGGCGGCGTGCGCGGCCAGGAGAGCAAGGTCCACGTCGTCGGCCACGACTGGGGCGCCATCGTGGCCTGGCACGTCGCCACGACCCGCCCCGACCTGGTGCGCTCGCTCACCGCCTTCTCCGTGCCCCACCCCGCTGCCTTCGTCTCCTCGCTCGTCTCCTCGCGCCAGGGCTTGCGCAGCTGGTACGTCGGGGCCTTCCAGCTCCCGGGCGGTGCGGAGTGGCTGGCGGGACGCGGCACGTTCGAGCGGCTGCTGCGCCGCGGGGGGATGAGCGCCGACGAGGTGGCCCGCTTCCGCCGCGAGATCCTCGACGACGGCGCCCTGCCCGGGGGCCTGGCGTGGTACCGCGCGCTGCCCTGGACCGACCGCGACGCCGCCCGGCAGCAGGTCACCGTGCCGACCACGATGGTGTGGAGCGACGGCGACTCCTTCATCGACCGCGGCGCGGTCGAGCGCTGCGGTCGCCACGTCGACGCGCCCTACCGCCTGGTCGTGATGCCGGGGGTCACCCACTGGATCCCGACGCAGGCCCCGGAGCCCGCCGCGGCCGCGATCCTGGCGCGCGCCGAGGCCTCGTGACCGGGCCCGACCCCGCGGCGGGGCCGGCGGGCCCCACCCGTGCCCGGGCCGCGGTCGACGAGCGGGGCAGCCGGCGCAACCGCGAGCGGCCGCCGGCTCCCGACCCGCTGCCGCACCCGGTGGTCGACAACCACTGCCACCTCGACATCGCCGACGCGGGCGAGGGCGACGACTGGCTCTCCACCGCCGACGCCCTGGCCGCGGCCGCGGACGTGGGCGTGACGCGCATCGTGCAGATCGGCTGCGACCTGCCCGGTGCCCGCTGGGCGGTGGAGGCCGCCGCCGCGCACGACGCGCTCGTCGCCGGCGTCGCGCTGCACCCCAACGAGGCCCCGCGCCTGGCCGCGGAGGGGCGCCTGGAGGAGGCCCTCGCCGAGATCGAGGAGCTGGCGCGGGCCCACGACAAGGTCCGCGCGGTGGGGGAGACGGGCCTCGACTTCTTCCGCACCGGCGAGGACGGCCGGGCGGCCCAGGAGGAGTCCTTCCGCCGTCACGTCGACCTGGCCAAGCGGCTCGACAAGACCCTCGTCATCCACGACCGCGACGCCCACCAGGCCGTCCTCGACGTGCTCGACTCCGAGGGGGCGCCGGAGCGCTGGGTGATGCACTGCTTCTCCGGCGACGCCGGCTTCGCCCGGGCCTGCCTCGACCGTGGCGCCCACCTGAGCTTCGCCGGCACCGTGACGTTCAAGAACGCCGACGCCCTGCGCGAGGCGCTCGCCGTGGTGCCGCGCGACCGGCTCCTGGTGGAGACCGACGCGCCCTTCCTCACCCCGACGCCGTGGCGTGGTCGACCCAACGCCTCCTACCTCGTGCCGCTGACCGTGCGGACGATGGCGGAGGTGCGCGGTGACGACCTCGAGCAGCTCTGCGCGGCGCTCGACGCGGCCACCGAGGCCGCCTTCGGGGGCTCCTGGTGAGTGTTTTTACCTTCCGCCCCGCCCGACCGGGCGGGTCACGGCGTTCTGCCTGGTGAGGCGGGCTGAGACCCGTCCCTACCCGGGCCCCGGCCCGGGGAGAGCCTGCTCACGTTTTCCGCAAGATCCGCCCGACGGGTTTGCGTGAGCCCCGCACCGGCTGGTCCTCTGGAGCACAGACCGCCGGGATCGGGACCGATCCGGCCGGGCCGCCGACGCTCGCACAGCGAGCGCGGGCAGCGCCCCCGCACCCCTCCCGCCGCCGCGCGGGAGCGGCGCGCGGGAGCAGGCCGGGCCTCCCGAGAACCGGAGAGCACGACGTTCGGAGCAGTGTGCCTTCCCAGCAGACGAGCAGCCTCGCCCACCGTGTGGGCGCCCTCATCGCCGCAGCAGGGCGCAGCCGCGCCCTGGTCGTCGGACTCACCGCCGTGGTGGTGCTGGCCGTGGCCGGCACGACCCTCGGCTACGCCTCCCTCGGCAAGTCGGTGACGGTCTCGCTCGACGGCCAGGAGCGCGAGATCACCTCGCGCGCCGGCACCGTCGGCGAGGTCCTCGAGGCCGAGGGCATCGAGGTGGGCCAGCACGACGAGGTCGCCCCCGACCTCGGTGAGTCCGTCGAGGACGGCAGTGCGATCAGCGTGCGCTTCGGCCGCCCGCTCGAGGTGAGCGTCGACGGCGAGGAGGAGACCTACTGGGTCACCGCCACCGACGTCGCCGGGGCCCTCGACCAGATCGGCCGCGGGTTCACCGACGCCGACCTGTCGCTGAGCCGTGGCGGCTTCATCGACCGCAGCGGCGCCTCGCTCCAGGTGGTCACGCCCAAGCGGCTCACGCTGGCGCTGGCCGGCAAGAAGCCGGTGGAGCGCGAGATCACCGCGCTGACCGTCGAGGACGCCCTCGACGAGCTCGGCGTCGAGGTCGACCGGAGCGACAAGGTCCGTCCCTCCCTCGACACCGCGCTCGAGGACGGCGACACGCTGGTCTTCACCGACATCCGACGCGTCGAGCGCACGGTCAAGGGCGAGAGCCTGCCCTTCGGCACCGTCGAGCGCTCCGACTCCTCGCTCTACGACGACCAGACCTCGGTGGTGCGCGAGGGCCGCGCCGGCAGCCGCAACGCCACCTACGCCGTGACCATCCGCAACGGCGAGGTCGTGGCCCGCAAGCTCGTGCGCAGCACCCTCACCTCGGCGCCGGTCGACCGCGTCGTCGCGGTCGGCACCAAGGAGCGCCCCGCCCCGGAGCCCGAGCCCGCAGCCCCCGTCTACAGCGACGGCGGCACCGTGTGGGACAGCCTCGCCCAGTGCGAGTCGGGCGGCAACTGGGCCATCAACACCGGCAACGGCTACTACGGCGGCCTCCAGTTCAGCCTCGGCACCTGGCAGGCCTACGGCGGCACCGGTCTGCCGAGCAGCGCCTCGCGCGAGACCCAGATCGCCATCGCCACCAAGGTGCGCGACGCCTCCGGCGGCTACGGCGCCTGGCCGGGCTGCGCGGCGTCCCTCGGCCTGCCGACCTGAGTGCTGGCACTACGCTGAAGCGCATGTCCCACCCCTCCGCCGGTCCCGCGGTCCCACGACTGCTCGGGCCGGCGGAGGTGCGTCTGCTGGCGGCCGAGCTCGACCTGCGCCCCACCAAGCAGCGCGGCCAGAACTTCGTCATCGACGCCAACACCGTGCGTCGCATCGTGCGCGCGGCCGAGGTCACCGCCGCCGACACGGTGCTCGAGGTCGGCCCCGGCCTCGGCTCGCTCACGCTGGCCCTGCTGGAGACCGCGGGCCGGGTCGTGGCCGTGGAGGTCGACCCCCTGCTGGCCGGTCGCCTGCCCGCCACGATCCAGGAGTTCGCGCCCGCCCAGGCCGACCGCTTCGAGGTCGTGCTGGCCGACGCCATGCGCGTCGCGGAGATCCCCGGGCCGCCGCCGACCGCCCTGGTGGCCAACCTGCCCTACAACGTCTCGGTGCCGGTGCTGCTGCACCTGCTCGGGCTGCTGCCCAGCCTGGAGCGCGGCCTGGTCATGGTGCAGGCCGAGGTCGCCGACCGGCTCGCCGCCGAGCCCGGCTCGAAGGTCTACGGCGTGCCCTCGGTCAAGGCGGCGTGGTACGCCGACGTGCGCCGCGCCGGCTCCGTGGGCCGCAACGTGTTCTGGCCCGCGCCCAACGTCGACTCCGGGCTGGTCGCCTGGACCCGCCGCGAGCCGCCCGCCACCACCGCGACCCGCGCCGAGGTCTTCGCCGTGGTCGACGCCGCCTTCGCCCAGCGCCGCAAGGCCCTGCGCGGGGTCCTGAGGGGCCTCGCCGGCTCGGCGGGGGCCGCGACCGCCGCGCTCGAGGCCGCGGGGGTCGACCCGATGGCTCGCGGTGAGTCGTTGCGCGTCACCGACTTCGTGCGGATCGCCGAGGCGCTCGGGGCCGTCGCCGGGCCCGGCCCTGACGGCTCCGTCGGCTCGGGCCCGGGGGAGGCGCCGGCGTGAGCGTCACGGTGCGGGCCCCCGCGAAGATCAACCTCCACCTCGGCGTCGGCTCGCTCGGCGCCGACGGATTCCACCCGCTCGCCACGGTCTACCAGGCCATCGGCCTCTACGACGACGTCACCGTGCACGACGCTCCCTCGTGGGCCGTGGAGGTGCGGGGCGACCGCCACGTCCGCGTGCTCGACGTGCCCGCCGACGACGACAACCTCGCGGTGCGCGCCGGGCGCGCCCTGCTGGCCCACCACGGCCTCGAGCGGGCCGCGCGCATCGAGATCCACAAGGGCATCCCGGTGGCGGGGGGCATGGCCGGCGGCTCGGCCGACGCTGCGGCCACCCTGGTGGCCCTCGACCGGCTCTGGGACCTGCAGACCCCCGACGACGACCTGCTGGAGGTGGCCGGCCGGCTGGGCAGCGACGTGCCCTTCGCCCTCCTGGGCGGCACGGCCCTCGGCGAGGGCCACGGGGAGCAGGTCAGCGCGGTCGACGACGCCGGTGCGTGGTGGTGGGTGGCGGTGCTCAGCGACCGCGGTCTCTCCACCCCCGACGTCTACCGGCGCTTCGACGAGCGGCTCGACGGTCTGCGCCTGCCGGCGCCCGAGGTGCCCGGCGCGCTGCGGGTCGCGCTCGGCCAGGGCGACCCCGGCCGCCTGGCCCAGACCCTCGCCAACGACCTGCAGGCGCCCGCGCTCGACCTGCGACCCGACCTGGCCGCGGTCTTCGAGGCAGGCGCCTCGGTCGGTGCGCTGGCCTCGCTGCTCTCCGGCTCCGGGCCCACGGTGCTCATGCTGTGCGACGGGATGCCCCACGCCCAGGAGGTCACCGCCGGCCTCACCGCGCTGGGTCACGAGTCCGTGCTGGCGGCCCCCGGTCCGGTCGCCGGCGCCCACGTGGTCGAATACGCCTGACATGCCCAACCTCCTCAACCTCGAGCGCGTCTCGAAGTCCTACGGCGTGCGGCCCCTGCTCACCGACGTCTCGCTCGGCATCGGCGCCGGCGAGCGCATCGGCATCGTGGGCCGCAACGGCGACGGCAAGACCACGCTGCTCGAGGTCATGACCGGCCTCGAGGAGCCCGACACCGGTCGCGTCTCGCGCCAGCGCGGGCTGCTGGTGGGCTACCTCCACCAGGGCGACGAGCTGCTCGACACCCACACCGTGCGCGAGGCCGTGCTGGGCGGGCGCTCCGACCACGAGTGGGCCGCCGACTCCCGCACCCGCGAGGTGGTCGAGGTGCTGCTGGCGGGCGTCACCCTCGACCGCTCGGTCGCGGGCCTGTCCGGTGGCGAGCGCCGCCGCTGCTCGCTGGCCGCCCTGCTGCTGGGCGAGCACGACCTGGTCGTGCTGGACGAGCCCACCAACCACCTCGACGTCGAGGCCGTGGCCTGGCTGGCCGCCCACCTGGTGCAGCGCAGCTCGGCGATGGTCGTGGTGACCCACGACCGCTGGTTCCTCGACGAGGTGTGCCAGTGGACCTGGGAGGTCCACGACGGCCAGGTCGACGCCTACGAGGGCGGCTACGCCTCCTTCGTGCTGGCCAAGGCCGAGCGCTCCCGCCAGGCGGCCGCCGCCGAGACCCGCCGCTCCAACCTGGCCCGCAAGGAGCTGGCCTGGCTGCGCCGCGGCCCGCCGGCGCGCACCTCGAAGCCGAAGTTCCGCATCGACGCCGCCAACGCCCTCATCGAGGACGTGCCGCCGCCGCGCGACCGGCTCGAGCTGCAGCGCTTCGCGACCCAGCGCCTGGGCAAGGACGTCGTCGACCTCGAGGACGTCGACCTCGTGCGCGGAGAGCGACGTCTGCTCCACCACGCCACCTGGCGCCTGGGCCCGGGGGACCGCGTCGGCATCGTCGGCGTCAACGGCGCCGGCAAGACCTCCGTGCTCTCGCTGCTCTCCGGCGCTCTGGCCCCGGCCTCGGGCAAGGTCAAGCACGGCCGCACGGTCGCGCTGCAGCACCTCACCCAGCAGCTCGACGACCTCGACCCCGACGGTCGCGTGCTGCCCACGCTGGAGTCGATCCGGCGCGTCAGCAAGACCCTCGACGGGGTGGAGCTGACCGCGACCTCGCTGCTCGAGCGCTTCGGCTTCACCGGTGACAAGCTCACCACCCGCATCGGCGACCTCTCCGGTGGGGAGCGCCGTCGCTTCCAGCTGCTGCGGCTGCTGCTGACCGAGCCCAACGTGCTGCTGCTCGACGAGCCCACCAACGACCTCGACATCGACACCCTCAACGTGCTCGAGGACTTCCTCGACGGCTGGCCCGGCACCCTCGTCGTGGTCTCCCACGACCGCTACTTCCTCGAGCGGGTCACCGACTCGGTGTGGGCCCTGCTCGGCGACGGTCAGATCGCGATGCTGCCGCGCGGCGTCGACGAGTACCTCGAGCGGCGCACCGCGGCCCTCGCGGTCTCCACGACCCCCACCACGAGCGAGGCCGCGGCGACGGCCGCCGCCGCAGCAGCGGTCGCCGCCACCCCGGCGGGCACCGCCCCGGCGGCGTCGTCGGCGCGCGCCAAGGCCGGCTCGGCCGAGGAGCGCGCAGCGCGCAAGGCGGTGGCCCGGATCGAGAAGCGCCTGGCCCGCATCGCCGAGCAGGAGGCCGCCCTCAACGCCCAGGTGGTCGAGCACGCCCAGGACTACGCCCGCCTGGCCGACCTGGGCGCCGAGCTCGCCGTGCTGGCCGACGAGCGTGACGAGCTCGAGCTGGAGTGGCTCGAGGCCGCCGAGGTGCTGGAGTAGCCACCCGCGGGCCCTCTCCCCCGGGAGGGTGACCGGGGCCCGATTTTCCTGGCGTGAGGTGCGTCACTCAGGTCTCATGGGGGTACGCCGATGAGGACGGTGTACCCCCGACCGCGAGGAGGCCCGATGACGACCACCCGTCACCGCGACGTGCTCGTGCTCTCCGGTGGTGCCTCGCGGGGCGCCGTGCAGGTCGGCATGGTGCAGGCGCTGCTCGAGTCGGGCGTGCGCCCCGCCGCCTACGTCGGCACCTCGGTGGGCGCCCTCAACGCGACCTTCCTGGGCAGCCACGACGGACCCGACGCGGGCGAGCAGCTCGCGCGACGCTGGCGCGGCATCGACACGCGTGAGGTCTTCGCGGTCGGCCACGGGACCCGTCGGGGACACCTCGCGCGACACCCGGCCCCGCTCTGCGCCGCCGACGGGGTCGCGCGGCTGGTGCGGCGCTGGGCGCCGTACGTGAGGCTGGAGGACCTGCCGGTGCCGGTGCGCGTGGTCACCACGCGCCTCGACAGCGGGGTGGCGGTCTACCACGACCGCGGCGACCTCCTCGACGTGCTGCTCGCCTCGACCGCGCTGCCCGGCGTCTTCGACCCGGTGCGCCTCGCCGACCCGACCTCGGGCTGGCAGGTGCCGCACGTCGACGGCGGCCTCGCCGACCTCGTGCCCGTCGCCGGCGCCCGCGCGCTGGCGCCCACCCGGGTCTGGGTGCTCGACGCCACGGTGCCGACCCGCATCGAGCGGGTGCGCTCTCCGCTCGACGCCCTGCTGGCCGGCCTCGCGGAGTCGTTGCGGGTGCGCCCCGCGGTCGACCTCGGCGACATCGAGGTGCACCACCTGACCGCCCCCGACCTGGGCGTGAGGATGCACGACTTCCGCCGCACCGAGGAGCACATCACGCTGGGCCGGGCCTCGGTCGCCGCCGCCCTGGCCGGGCCGGCCGACCAGGTCGAGCCCGTCGCTGTCCCCGTCGAGGCCCCGGTGACCGGGCCCGCGGCCCCGGTCGCGCCACAGCGGCCCGAGCCGTCGGTCGCCGCCTGACGCGGGCCGGTCCGCGCGGGGACGGGCGCGGGTCAGGAGAAGGGCACGAGCAGGGTGCGCAGCAGGCGGGCCAGCTGCTCGCGCTCGCGCACCGGGAGGTCGACCAGCAGCGCGTGCTCGGCGGCGATGAGGGCGCCGAAGGCCTCGTCGACCGCCGTCTTGCCCTGCGGGGTGAGCCGCACGATGACCCCACGCCGGTCGTCGGGGTCGGGGGAGCGCTCCACGAAGCCGCGGGCGGCGAGCCGGTCGACCCGATTCGTCATGGTGCCGCTGGTCACGAGGGTCTCGCGCAGCAGCCGTCCGGGGGAGAGCTCGTAGGGGGCGCCGGCGCGACGCAGCGCGGCCAGGACGTCGAACTCCCACGACTCCACGTCGGCGGCGGTGAAGGCCTCGCGGCGGGCCAGGTCGAGGTGGCGGGCGAGGCGGGAGATCCGGCTGAAGACGGCCACCGGGGCGAGGTCGAGGTCGGAGCGCTCGCGCGCCCACGCCTCGATCAGCTCGTCGACCTCGTCCCGCATGGGGCAAGCCTAGGCCAGATCGAGAATCTTGACGTCAAGAGGTGTTAGTGTCTTGACGTCAAGACACTTCTCACGCGTGAACACCCGACGGATCGAGGACGACGTGCACGACCTGACCTGGGACCCCGAGCGCTACCTCACCTACGCCGACCAGCGCGGTCGTCCCTTCGTGGAGCTGCTCGCCCGCGTCGGCGCCACCACCCCCGACCTCGCCCCCGCCGACGTGCTCGACCTGGGCTGCGGCCCGGGCAACCTCACCGAGCTGCTCGCCCGGCGCTGGCCCGACGCCACCGTGCGCGGCCTCGACAGCAGCGCCGAGATGGTCGCCGCGGCCCGCGAGCGGGGCGGGCCGGTCGACTACGAGGTCGGCGACCTGCGCGACTGGGCCGACCGCGCCGAGGAGCAGGTCGACGTGCTGCTGACCAACGCCACGCTCCAGTGGCTGCCGGGCCACCTCGAGCTGCTGCCGCGCCTGGTCGCGCGCGTGCGCCCGGGCGGCTGGTTCGCCATGCAGGTGCCGGGCAACACCGGCGAGCCCAGCCACGAGCTGCGCCGCGAGCTCGCCGCGGAGGCGCCGTACGCCGCCCACACCGCGGGGGTCTCCTCGCCCGCCAGCCACGACGCCGTCGCCTACCTCGACGCGCTGGTCGCGGCCGGCTGCGTCGACGTCGACGCGTGGGAGACCACCTACGTGCACGTGCTCACCGGCGAGGACCCCGTGTTCACCTGGGTCTCCGGCACGGGCGCGCGACCGACCCTCCAGGCCCTGTCCGACGCGCTGCGGCCCGACTTCGAGGCCGAGCTGCGTCGCCGCCTGGCCCGCGCCTACCCCCGTCGCGCCGACGGGTCGGTGCTGCTGCCCTTCCGCCGGGTCTTCGCCGTCGCGCGGGTGCCGGAGGCCCGGCGGTGAGCGCCCGGCTCCACCACGTGCAGGTGTCGTGCCCGCCCGGGGGCGAGGACGACGCGCGCCGCCTCTGGGTCGGGGCGCTGGGTCTGGTCGAGGTCGAGAAGCCGCCGGCGCTGCGCGCGCGGGGCGGGGCGTGGTTCCGCTCCTACGACGAGCAGGGCCGGGTCGTCGCTGAGGTGCACGTGGGCGCCGAGGCCGACATGGTGCCCGCCCGCCGCGCCCACCCGGCGCTGCTGCTCGACGACGAGGCGGCCCTCGAGGCCGCCGCCGACCGTGTCGCCGCGCTGGGCCTGGAGGTCGACCGCAGCGAGCGCGGCACCTTCCCCGGCCACCTGCGCCTGCACGTCAGGGACGCCGCGGGCAACCGCGTCGAGCTGCTCGCCCCGGGGCCGGACTGAGGGATCGGGCCGGGGGGTCGGACCAGGGTCCGGGGCCGGGCGGCAGCGCCGCCCGAGGGCGACCCCTCGGGCCAGGCGGGGGGAGCCCGTCCCGAGGGGCCGTCCACGTGCGGCGCCGCCGGCGCCGGCCGTGACGGCCGTGGTGCCGGGGCGCGGTGGGGGCGCGGCCCGGCCGGTGCGGTCGACGGTAGCACCGGCGAGGCCTCCGGGTCCGACCGGTCGAGACCTGCGGTGCGGCGGTCCTGGACGTGCCGCGCGGGCGGTGGGACGGGTGCTGGCGGCGAAAGTTACCGTCGAGTAATGTGCGGGTCATGAGTCAGGTCCTCTCGCTGTGGCGCACCACCAGCAACCTCCCCGTGATCGGCCGGAGCGTCGGCACCCGGGTGTTCTCGGTCCTCTTCGGTCAGAAGGCGCCCTACTTCGCCTCGATCCGCCCACGCTTCACCGTGCTGGAGCCCCACCGCGCCGAGCTCGTGATCCCGAAGCGCCGCGCCGTGCACAACCACATCGGCACCGTGCACGCCATCGCGCTGTGCAACGGCCTCGAGGCGGCCATGGGGGCCCTGGCCGAGGCCTCGATCCCCTCCGACAAGCGCTGGATCCCCCAGGGCATGGAGGTCCGCTACACCGCCAAGGCGACCAGCGACATCACCTGCATCGCCGAGACCGACCCCGAGCAGTGGTCCTCCGAGGCGCTGCCCGCCGCCGGGGGCGAGGTGCCCGTGCGGGTGCGCGGTGTGCGCGACGACGGCACGGTCGTCATCGAGGGCGTCATCCGGCTCTGGGTCACCCCCAAGCCCGCCCGCACCCCCAAGCCCGCCCGCACCTCCTGACCCGGAGGCCGGCCCGGGGGGCCGCGGCGCGCGTTGGGTGGGCGCCACGGTGCCGCCGTACCCTGGGACGGCCATGACTGCTGCCCCCGAGACCGTCCCCGCCACCGTCGAGTCCGCCGAGGCCACGGCCGACGTCGCGGCGGCCACCCGCACCTACGAGGTCCGCACCTACGGGTGCCAGATGAACGTCCACGACTCCGAGCGCCTCACCGGCCTGCTGGAGGACGCCGGCTACGCCCCCTTCGCCCGCCCCGGCGGCGGCGAGGCCGGCACCACCGTGGAGGCCGTGCCCGACGTGGTGGTCTTCAACACCTGCGCCGTGCGGGAGAACGCCGACAACAAGCTCTACGGCAACCTGGGCCACCTCGCCTCGGTCAAGGCCCGCCACCCCGGCATGCAGATCGCCGTCGGCGGCTGCCTGGCGCAGAAGGACCGCTCGACGATCACCGAGCGCGCGCCCTACGTCGACGTCGTCTTCGGCACCCACAACATCGGCTCGCTCCCGGTGCTGCTGGAGCGGGCCCGGGTGCAGGAGGAGGCGCAGGTCGAGATCCTCGAGTCGCTCGACGTCTTCCCCTCCACGCTGCCGACCAAGCGCGAGTCGGCGTACGCCGCCTGGGTGAGCGTGTCGGTGGGCTGCAACAACACCTGCACCTTCTGCATCGTGCCCGCGCTGCGCGGCAAGGAGCGGGACCGCCGCCCCGGGGAGATCCTGGCCGAGATCGAGGCGCTGGTGGCCGAGGGCGTCAGCGAGGTCACCCTGCTGGGGCAGAACGTCAACGCCTACGGCGTGGAGTTCGGCGACCGGCAGGCCTTCTCCCGGCTGCTGCGCGCCTGCGGGAGCATCGAGGGGCTCGAGCGGGTCCGCTTCACCTCGCCGCACCCCGCGGAGTTCACCGACGACGTCATCGAGGCGATGGCCGAGACCCCCAACGTCATGCCCTCGCTGCACATGCCGCTGCAGTCGGGCTCCGACAAGGTGCTCAGGGACATGCGCCGCTCCTACCGCTCGGCGAAGTTCCTCGGGATCATCGAGCGGGTGCGTGCCGCGATCCCCGACGCCGCGATCACCACCGACATCATCGTCGGCTTCCCCGGGGAGACCGAGGACGACTTCGCCGAGACCCTGCGCGTGGTCCGCGAGTCGCGCTTCGCCAGCGCCTTCACCTTCCAGTACTCCAAGCGCCCCGGCACCCCCGCCGCGACGCTGCCCGACCAGGTGCCGCCAGCGGTGGTCAAGGAGCGCTACCAGCGCCTGGCCGCCCTGGTCGACGAGATCGCCTGGGAGGAGAACAAGGCCCTCGTGGGGCGCAGCGTCGAGCTGATGGTGGCCGAGGGCGAGGGCCGCAAGGACGCCGAGACGCTGCGGCTCTCGGGACGTGCGCCCGACAACCGTCTCGTGCACTTCGCCGCCCCCGAGGAGCGCGTGCGCCCCGGCGACCGGGTCACGGTGGAGATCACCCACGCCGCTCCGCACCACCTGGTCGCCGACCGCGTGCTCGGCTCGCGACGCACCCGGTCGGGCGACGCGTGGGAGGCCCGCACCGCCGCCCCCGCCGCCAGCGCCGGCGTGGGGCTCGGCATGCCGGGCGTCGGCGTGCCGGCCCCGCTGCCGCCCGTCAACGCCTGCGGCTGACCCGCCCCGAGCGGTCGGGGCCGGTGGGCGCCGTAGCCGAACGGGCACAGTCGTCACGTGCCGCCCGGCGGGCTGCGGTACGACGGGGCGCGGCCGGCGGGTCGGGACGCCGGCGGGCGACTGTGCCCGTTCGGCTCCGCGGCTGTGGAGAGCACCCGCACCACCACGCCTGCGCCGGGCACCATCGGCGCATGGCGTCGGCGTGCGTGGTGGAGGTGCTGACCCGGCTCGGCGGGGTGGCCTCGCGGCACGACCTGGTGGAGGCGGTGGGGAGTCGGGCCGAGGTCGACCGCGCGCTCGCTGCCGGCGACGTGGTGGTGCTGGCCCGCGGCCGCTACGCGCTGCCGGCGGTGGACGAGGCGCGCGCCGCCGCCCACCGGCTGACCGGCACGGTGTCCCACCTCAGCGCCGCGCTCCACTGGGGCTGGGCGGTGCTCACGCCGCCGTCGCGACCGGTGGTCACGGTGCCGCGCAACCGCAGGGTCACGCCGTCGCAGGCACGCGGCGTGCAGGTGCGCTGGTCGCGCCTCGACCCCGCCGTGGACGTCGAGGACGGTGTCACCGCACCGGAGCGCACGCTGCGCGACTGCCTGCGCCACCTGCCCTTCGCCGAGGGCCTCGCCGTCGCCGACTCCGCGCTGCGCGCAGGGGTGCCGCGGTCAGCGCTCGACCGAGTGGCGCGGGAGGCACGTGGTCCTGCGACCGCGCAGGTGCGGCGCGTGGCGGGCGAGGCGAGCCACCTGGCCAGCGGCCCCTTCGAGTCGGCGCTGCGGGCCGCGGCCCTTGACGTACCGGGGCTGCGGGTGGAGCCCCAGGTGAGCATCCACGACCCGGGCTTCCTGGGGCGTCCCGACCTCCTCGATCGGCGGCTGCGCCTGGTGCTGGAGGCCGACTCGTTCGCGTGGCACGGATCGCGCAGCGCACTCGCCGAGGACTGCCTGCGCTACAACGCCCTCAGCGTGGCCGGGTGGCTCGTGCTGCGCTTCTCCTACGAGGAGGTCGTCGGCCGGCCGCACCGTGTCACCGAGACGCTGCGGGCCGCCGTGGCCGAACGGGCACAGTGGCTGTGCCCGGGGTGCTGCACCGTCCGTGACCCGCGCGACGTCGCGGGTCGACGACCGTGCGGGCCGGGCTGACCGGCACTGTGCCCGTCGGCCTCCTGCGACCCGCGGGCGGGAGCGGTCAGACGGGGGCGTCCTCGTCGTCGGCGTCGGGACCCTCGTCCTCGCCGCCGGGGGCGCGGGTGGCCTTGGTGCTGGTGTCCTCGGGCTCGCGGGTGGCCACGGGGGAGTCCTCGGTGGCCGGGTTCGACTCCGGGGGGAGGTCGGGCACGATGACCTCCTGCTCGCCGGTGTCGAGGGCGTCGGCGCCGCCGGGGTTGGGCTCGCCGGGCTCGATCGAGGGCTCCGGCATCGGGCCCAGGTCGCCCTGGTCCAGCGCGGTGGTCTCGTCGGTCTGGTCCTGGGGGGTCTCGCTCATCGGGGCCTCCTGGGTGTCGGGGGTCGGGCGTGCGGTTGTCGGGTGGAGGGCTGCGGCGGCGGGTCCCGCCGGGCGCGTCAGAAGCCGAAGGTCGAGTACGGCGTGGTCGTGCCGGCGCCGATGGCCGAGAGCACGGCCCGCTCGTGGGGCACCACGGGCTGCGGCAGCTCGCCGAGCTCGCCGAGACCCACCCAGCGCAGGCCGGCGCACTTCTCGGGCTCGACGACGCGCGGCTCCCCGGTCCAGGCGCGCGCGGTGAAGAAGAAGTCGATGCGCTCGTCGATCGGCTCGCCGCCACGGGTGCGGTGCATCGCGGTGACGAAGGTGAGGTCGAGGTCGCTCACGTCGAGCTCCTCGGTGGCCTCGCGCTGGGCGGCGGCGTAGGCCGTCTCGCCCTGCTCCACGTGGCCGGCGGCGGCCGCGGCCCAGTGGTCGTCCATGTAGCCGGTGCCCCGGCGCAGCTGCAGCAGCACCTCGGTGCCGTGGGCCCCGTCGCGGGTGAGGAAGACGTAGGCCGCCGGGACGACGACGAAGCGACCGAGCTCCTGGGGGGTGCGGCCGGTGGTCCGGGTGGCCGGGTCGGCCGGGGTGGAGGCGGTGGTCATTGGGACGGCTGGTCCAGGGAGGTCTCGGCGTTCTCCTCCTGGGCGGCCTCGGCGGCCTGGTCGCCGTCGCCGCCGCCGGGCAGGTCGCTGGAGTGCTCCCCGGGCGGCTCCTCGGTGAGGTCGTAGGCGTCGTTGCGCTCCTCGGGCACGGGCTGGCTCATCGGGGGCCTCCTGCAGGGCCGGTGGGGCCGGTCGGACCCGCGGGGCCGGCGGGCCCGTCGCGGAAGTCGTCGTTCTTGCCGTCGAGCTTGTCGAGGCCGTCCTTGGCCTTGGCCACGCCCTTGGCGATCTTGTCGCTGTGCTTGCCGCCGGTGCGCTTGTCGGCGGCCGCGGCGGCCTTGTCGATGCCACCGGAGATCTTGTCGCCGTGCTTGTCGACGGCGTCGCTGACCTGGCGCTTGACCTTGTCGAGCCTGGCCTTGTCGAAGAGGCCCATGTCGTCTCCTGTGTCGCCTCGGGATGGCTGGGATGTCGCGTCGTGCCGGGTGGTCGCCGCGCGGGCGGCCCGTGCTTGCCACACTAACGACATGACCAGCGCCGACGGGACGCCCGAGGGGGTGTGCGGACCCGTGCCCGTGGTGGCGGTCGTCGGGGCGACGGCCTCGGGCAAGACCGCGCTGTCGCTCGACCTGGCCGAGGCGCTGGGCGGCGAGGTGGTCAACACCGACGCCATGCAGGTCTACCGCGGCATGGACGTCGGCACGGCCAAGCTCCCCGTCGAGGAGCGCCGCGGTGTGCCGCACCACCTGCTCGACGTGCTCGACGTGCGCGGGTCGGCCAGCGTCGCGCAGTTCCAGCGGTGGGCCCGCGACGTGGTCGACGACCTCCGCGGGCGACGTCGCGTGCCGGTGCTGGTGGGCGGCTCGGCGCTCTACACGCGCGCCGTGCTCGACCGCTTCGACTTCCCGGGCACCGACGAGGCGCTGCGCTCGCGCCTGGAGGCGGAGCTGGCCGAGGTCGGGCCGGCGGCGATGCACGCCCGCCTCGCCGCCGTCGACCCGGAGGCCGCCTCCCGCATCCTGGTCGAGAACGGTCGGCGCACGGTGCGCGCGCTCGAGGTGGTCGAGCTCACCGGTCGCCCCTACAGCGCCTCCCTGCCTCGCCTGGAGTACGTCGGGCCCGCGACCGTGCAGGTGGGCGTGGACATCGACCGGCCGACCCTCGACGCCCGCATCGAGCAGCGGGTCGACGCGATGTTCGCCGGCGGCCTGGTGGCCGAGGTGGAGCGGCTGCTGGGCGAGGGCCTGGCCGAGGGGCGCACGGCGGTGCGGGCCATCGGCTACCGCGAGGTCGCGGCGTACCTCGCCGGGGAGCTGGGGCTCGAGGAGGCGCGCGAGCGCACCGTGAGCGCGACGCGGCGCTTCGCGCGGCGCCAGGACGGGTGGTTCCGTAAGGACCCCCGCGTCGTGTGGGTGCGCCACGACGACCCGGAGCGGCTCGAGCGGGCGCTGGAGGCTGTGCGCCGCGCCGTGGACGGGGCAGGATCGACCCCGTGACCCGGGTGACCTACTACACCGCGACCACGCTCGACGGCTTCCTCGCCGACGAGCACGACTCCCTGGACTGGCTCTTCACCCAGGACACCGACGCCGACGGGCCCATGGGCTACACCGGCTTCATCGCCGGCATCGGGGCGATGGTGATGGGTGCGACCACCTACCAGTGGCTGCTCGACCACGCCGCCGCCACCGGCGAGCCGTGGGGCTACGACATCCCGTGCTGGGTCTTCACCCACCGCACCTTCCCCGAGGCCGAGGGCGACGTCCGGTTCGTCGGCGGCGGGGTGGAGGAGGTCTGGCCCGAGGTCGTGGCGGGAGCGGCCGGGCGCGACGTGTGGGTCGTCGGCGGCGGCGACCTGGCGGCGCAGTGGGCGCTGGCCGGCCACCTCGACCGCCTGGTGGTCTCGATCGCGCCGGTCACGCTGGGGGCGGGGCGCCCGCTCTTCCCCCGTCCCTTCGACCTCAGGCTGGTCGACCTGGCCCGCAACGGCGACCTGCTCTGCGCGACCTACGACGTGGTGGGCCCGCGCGGCTGAGACCGCGCCGAGGGGGTCGCCACCGCGGGCCCGTGAGGCCTGCCGTCCGTCGGCGACCTGGTGCAGGATGGGCGGCACCCGCAGGCCGCCCCCGGGCCGCCGCCGACCACCCCACCTCTCGGAGCCCCGTGATGCGACGCCCCCGCCCGCCCCGTCCCTCCCGCCTGGCCGCCGCGGTCGCGGCGCTCTCCTGCGCCCTGGTGGCCGCGCCGGCCCTCGCCGCGCCCGACGCCCCCGACATCGGCTCGGACGTCGGCCACGTCGGCGCAGGCGGACCCGCCGACGCGCCCGCCGCCCGCGCCGGCGTGCCGCCCAAGCGGGCCACCGCGGTCGGCACCGGGGGCGCCGTCACCTCGGTCGACCCCTACGCGACCCGCGTCGGCATGGCCGTGCTCAAGCGCGGCGGCAACGCCGTCGACGCCGCCGTCGCCACGGCGGCGGCGCTGGGCGTGACCGAGCCCTACAGCGCCGGCATCGGCGGCGGGGGCTACCTCGTGCACCTCGACGGGCGCACCGGGAAGGTGTCCACCGTCGACGGGCGCGAGACCGCCCCGCTGTCGATCCCGCGCGACGCCTTCCTCGACCCCGGGACCGGTGAGCCCTACCCGTTCACCCCCGACCTGGTGACCAGCGGCGTCTCGGTCGGCACGCCCGGCACCCTCGCCACCTGGGAGCGGGCCCTCGAGCGGTGGGGCAGCGTGCCGCTGCGCCGCGCGCTGAGGCCGGCCGCCCGGCTGGCCCGCACCGGCTTCGAGGTCGACCAGACCTTCGCCGACCAGACCGAGGACAACGTCGAGCGCTTCTCGGCCTTCCGGTCCACCAAGCGGCTCTTCCTGCCCGGGGGCGAGGTCCCGGCCGTGGGCTCGACCTTCCGCAACCCCGACCTGGCCGACACCTACGACCTCGTCGGCCGGCGCGGCACCCGTGCGTTCTACCGCGGCGACCTGGCCGGCGACGTCGTGCGCGCCGCGCGGCGCCCACCGGTCACGGCCTCGACCGACCTGCCGGTGCCCCGCGGGCACCTCCAGCGCCGCGACCTCGCCGCCTACCGCGCGGTCGACCGGGCCCCGACCCGGGTCGACTACCGCGGCTACGACGTGTGGGGCATGGCCGGGTCCTCCAGCGGCGGCACGACCGTCGGCGAGGCGCTCCAGGTGCTCGAGCAGTTCCCCCTGCCGGAGCTCGACGACGCCGACGTGCTCCACCACTACCTCGAGGCCAGTGCCCTGGCCTTCGCCGACCGCGCGGAGTACGTCGGCGACCCCGCCTTCGTCGACGTGCCCCGCCGGCGGCTGCTCTCGGAGGGGTTCGCGGCCTCCCGGGCCTGCCTGATCGACCCCGACCGCGCCGCGACGAAGCCCGTGGCCGCGGGCGACCTCGACGCCACCGGGGCCGACTGCGACACCGCCCGCGCCGGGGCGGTCGCGGAGGACCACGAGAACGTCGAGACCACCCACCTCACCACCGCCGACCGCTGGGGCGACGTCGTCTCCTACACCCTCACCATCGAGCAGACCGGCGGGTCGGGCATCGTCGTGCCCGGGCGCGGCTTCCTGCTCAACAACGAGCTCACCGACTTCAGCCTCGAGTTCGACCGCTCCGACCCCAACCGGCTCCAGCCCGGCAAGCGCCCGCGCAGCTCCATGGCGCCCACGATCATCACCGAGCAGCTCGGCGACGGCGCGGGGGAGCGCACCGTGCCGGTCCTGGCGATCGGCTCGCCCGGCGGGTCGACGATCATCACCACGGTGCTGCAGAGCATCGTGGGCTACCTCGACCGCAGCCTGCCGATCACCGAGGTCGTCGCCGACCCGCGCGGCTCCCAGCGCAACACCCCCGCCGTCAGCGCCGAGCCCGGGTTCATCGACCTCTACGGCGCCGCCCTGGAGGCCTACGGCCACGACCTCCAGCCCGCCGGCGACGCCTTCACCTCGCAGGCCGAGATCGGCGCCCTCACCGCGATCGAGTTCGGCCCCCGCAGGCGGCTCACCGCCGTCGCGGAGCCGGAGCGCCGCGGCGGGGGCTCGGCCCGGGTCCTCGACCCGACCGGCTGAGCGGGAGGATCGACCCATGCCCGCGCACCGCACGCCCTACCCCTTCCTCAAGGGGCACGGCACCGAGAACGACTTCGTGCTCCTGCCCGACCACGACGGCACGGTCCACGGCGACCTCGACCCCGCCAGGGTCAGGGCGCTGTGCGACCGCCGCGCGGGCATCGGGGGCGACGGCGTGCTGCGCGTCGTGCGCACGGCGGCCCTCGACGGCGGGGTGGTCGGCCCCGGCTCGCCCGCACCGGAGGGCGCCGCGGAGTGGTTCATGGACTACCGCAACGCCGACGGGTCGGTCTCGGAGATGTGCGGCAACGGCATCCGGGTCTTCGCCCGCCACCTGGTCGAGGAGGGCCTCGCCGACCCGGCGCGCCCCCTCCCGGTGGCCACGCGCGACGGGGTCAAGACCATCCGGCTCGACGGCGACCTGGTCACCGTCGACATGGGCTCGCCGGCCCTGCTCGGCCACACGGAGGTCACGGTCGGCACGACCCGCTGGCCGGCGCGGCACGTCGACATGGGCAACCCCCACGCGGTGACCTTCGTCGACGACCTCGCCCCCGCCGGGCCCGTCGGGGCGCTGCGCGAGGCCCCCGGGCACGACCCCGCGGTCTACCCCGCGGGCGTCAACGTGGAGTTCGTCGTACGCCGGGGGGAGCGGCACGTCGCGATGCGGGTGCACGAGCGCGGCTCCGGCGAGACCCGCTCCTGCGGCACTGGGGCCTGCGCGGTCATGGTGGCGGCGGCCGAGGCCGACGGACTCGGACCGGCCGACGCCGCGGAGTACCGCGTCGACCTGCCGGGCGGCACGCTCACGATCGCCTGGACCCCGCAGGACCGCGTGCTGATGACCGGCCCGGCCGTCGTGGTCGCCCGCGGCACCACCGCGCTGTAGCACCCGCGCCGACCGTGACAGCGGCGCTGTCGCGGGAGTACCAGGAGGTGGGAGCGGGTACTCCGCGCCCACTATGCTCGCGGCCATGGACATCAACGGATGCAGTGCCATCGTCACGGGCGGGGCGTCGGGCATCGGCGCGGCCGCCGCCCGCCAGCTCGCCGCCAAGGGAGCGGTCGTCGTGGTCGCCGACCTCCAGGCCGACAAGGGCGAGGCCCTGGCCCACGAGATCGGGGGCGTCTTCGCCCAGGTCGACGTCACCGACACCGAGCAGATCAAGGCCGCCGTCACCGCCGCGGCCCAGATCGCGCCGCTGCGCGCGGTGGTCAACTCCGCCGGCATCGGCTGGGCGCAGCGCACGATCGGCCGCGACGGGGAGTTCGACTCCGCCCACGACCTCGAGGCCTACACCCGCGTCATCGCGATCAACCTCATCGGCACCTTCGACATGACCCGGATCGCCGCCACGGCGATGAGCCGCAACGAGCCCGACGCCGACGGCTGCCGCGGCGCCATCGCCAACCTGACCAGCGTCGCGGCCTTCGACGGCCAGATCGGCCAGGCGGCCTACTCCTCCTCCAAGGGCGGCGTGGTCGGCATGACCCTGCCCGTGGCGCGCGACCTCTCGGCCTCCGGCATCCGTCTCAACACCATCGCGCCGGGCCTGGTCGACACCCCGATCTACGGCGAGGGCGAGGACGCCGAGGCGTTCAAGGCCAAGCTGGGCCAGAGCGTGCTCTTCCCGCACCGCCTGGGTCGCCCCGAGGAGCTGGCCAGCATGGTGGTCGAGACGATCACGAACTCCTACATGAACGCCGAGGTCATCCGCGTCGACGGCGGCATCCGGATGCCTCCGAAGTGACGCTCCCGGGCCGCTGCGGCGGCCCTCCCTCGGCCGGCGGGGTGGGGCGCGGCTCGAGCGCTCGCGGGAGACTGGGGCGGTGACCGGTCCCCTGGAAGCCGCCCCCCGCCTCGTGGCGACCCACGCCCCCCGCGACCCCGAGGGCGTCGTGGTCGTGCTCCACGGCGGCGCCAACCGGCAGGGCGACCCGCGGGTCAGCCCCACGCAGCTCTCGGTGCTGCGCATGGTGCCGACCGCGCGGCGGGTGGCCCGCGCGGGCGGCCGACGCCTGGCCGTCGTACGCCTGCTCAACAGCCACCGGGGCTGGGCCGCCGACCACACCCCGCTCGACGACCTGCGCTGGGCGATGGCCCGGCTGCGCGAGCAGTACGGCGACCTGCCGGTCGGCCTGGTCGGTCACTCCCTCGGCGGGCGCGCCGCCCTCCTCGGCGGCGCGCAGGACGGCGTGGTGAGCGTGGTGGCCCTCAACCCGTGGGTCTACCCGACCGACGGGGTGCCGCTGCCGGGGCGCCGCGTGCTGGTGGTGCACGGCCAGCAGGACCGCATCGCCCAGCCCTCGCACGCCGAGGCCGTCGCCCGTCGCATCGCCGCCTCCACCGAGGTGGGCTTCATCCGGGTGCCGGAGGGCAAGCACGCGATGCTGCGCCACGGCGGGGACTTCGACGGCTACGCCGCGCAGTTCAGCGTCGCCTCCCTGCTCGGCGCCGACGCCGTGCGCCTCGACCCGCCCGTCGCCCAGGTCCTCGCCGGCGAGGAGTGGGTCACCGCCTGAGCGGCCCGGTGCGGCCGCTCAGCCGAGCCGCAGGTCGCTGAGGTCGAGCACGAGGTCGGCGCGGGGCGCGGCGGCCTCCACGAGCCGGGCGTTGGGCCCGTCGACCCGCTCGACCCAGGCCCGCGCCTCGGCGGGCGACTTGCCGAACTCCTCGTGACGCGCCACCAGGCGCGCGAGCCGCAGCGGCTCCGCGACGCGCAGGTGCCACACCGCGTCGAGCTGGTCGTGCACCCGGGCCCAGGCCCCGTCGAGCAGCAGGTAGTTGCCCTCCACGACCACGAGGTCGACGCCGCCGGGCACCGGCAGCGCGCCGGCCAGCGGCTGCTCCAGGCCGCGCTCGAAGGCCGGTGCCATCACCAGCGACTCCCGGCCGCGCACCCGGGTCAGCAGCGCCGCGCAGCCCTCGGGGTCGAAGGTCTCCGGCGCGCCCTTGCGTGCGAGGAGCCCGCGGCGCCGCAGCTCGACGTCGGCGAGGTGGAAGCCGTCCATCGGCACGACCGCCGTGCCCGAGCGCGCCGCCAGCAGCGCGGCGAAGGTCGACTTGCCGGCCCCGGGCGCGCCGGTGAGGCCGAGCATCCGCTCCCCGCGCTCGCGCAGGCCCGTCAGCAGCGCGTCGAGGGCGGTGTCGAGGGCGGGTCCGTGGGAGGGCAGCCGGGTGACGCCGGGAGCGCCCGGGGCGTCGGGGCGGCTCGTGGCGCCGGGGCCGGCAGCGGTCGGGTGGGGCACCCGTCGATGATCGCGCAGCGCGGGCGCCGGTGGGCGGATCCGGCGCGGCCGGGGGAGTAAACCCGCTCGCGGTGTTGTTCCCCCACACCTACCCTGGAGGCATATGACCCACGCACACGACCTCACCCTCGACACCGACCTCGAGCCCGACCTCGACTCCGGGCTCGACTCCGGGCTCGACTCCGGGCTCGACTCCGCGCTGGCCGAGACGGCCGACTGGGAGGACCCCGACGTCGAGTCGGGCTACGCCGCCGACGGGCCCGACCCGGAGGACGACCCCACCACGGGCGCCATGGACCTCGCCGAGCGCCACCAGCTGCGCCGCGTGGCCAGCCTGCGCACCGAGCTCGAGGACATCACCGAGGTCGAGTACCGCCAGCTTCGTCTCGAGCGCGTCGTGCTGGTCGGGGTGTGGACCGAGGGCACCACCCAGGACGCCGAGAACTCCATGGCCGAGCTGGCGCTGCTGGCCGAGACCGCGGGCTCGGAGGTCCTCGACGCGATCTACCAGCGTCGCCAGTCGCCCGACCCGGCGACGTACGTCGGTCGCGGCAAGGTGGAGGGCCTCAAGGAGATCGTCGCGGCCACCGGCGCCGACACCGTCATCTGCGACGGTGAGCTGGCCCCCAGCCAGCTGAGGAACCTCGAGGACCGGCTCAAGGTCAAGGTCGTCGACCGCACGGCGCTGATCCTCGACATCTTCGCCCAGCACGCGAAGTCCAAGGAGGGCCAGGCCCAGACCGAGCTGGCCCAGCTCAACTACATGAAGCAGCGCCTGCGCGGCTGGGGTGGCAACCTCTCGCGCCAGGCCGGTGGCCGGGTCGCCGCCGGCGCCGGCATCGGTGGTCGCGGTCCGGGTGAGACCAAGATCGAGACCGACCGCCGCCGCATCAACACCAAGATCGCCAAGCTGCGTCGCGAGCTCAAGGAGATGAAGGGCACCCGCGACACCAAGCGGGCCGACCGCAAGCGCCACCAGATCCCCGCGGTCGCGATCGCCGGCTACACCAACGCCGGCAAGTCCTCCCTGCTCAACCGGCTCACCAGCGCCGGCGTGCTCGTCGAGGACTCCCTCTTCGCCACCCTCGACCCGACCACGCGCCGCACCACCACCTCCGACGGTCGCGTCTACACGATGAGCGACACCGTCGGCTTCGTGCGCCACCTGCCCCACCAGCTGGTCGAGTCCTTCCGCTCCACGCTGGAGGAGGTGGCCGACGCCGACCTGCTGCTCCACGTCGTCGACGGCTCCCACCCCGACCCCGAGGGCCAGCTGGCCGCCGTGCGGGAGGTGCTGGCCGAGATCGACGCCGGCGACGTGCCCGAGCTGGTGGTCATCAACAAGGCCGACGCGGCCGACCCCATGGTCATCGCCCGGCTGCGGGCCCGTGAGCCCCACTCCGTGGTCGTCTCCGCCCGCACCGGCGAGGGCATCGCCGAGGCCCTGGCCGTGATCGAGGCCGAGCTGCCCCACCCGGAGGTCGCCTTCGAGGCGCTGCTGCCCTACGACCGGGGCGACCTGGTCAACCGGCTGCACCAGGAGGGCGAGATCGACAGCATCGAGCACACCGCCGACGGGTCCGTCGTGCGCGGCCGCGCGACCGAGGCGCTGGCCGGCGAGCTCGCGCCCTACCTCCTCGACGCGGGCGTCGGCACCGCCACGATCGGGTAACGACCGGTCCCGATGTGCTGCGCGGCCCCCGGGTCGTGCCGCACCCTGGTCGCGTGGGGATCCTCGGGACGCGCCGTCGGCGCCTGCTCGCCGGCGTGGCCGGGCTCGGAGCCGTCGTGGCGACGCTGCCGCTGTGGCTGGGGGCCGGCGCGACCGGTGAGGGCGCCTCGCGCTGCGAGACCTTCGCCGCGCAGTCGGCCGCCCGCGCCGCGGCCGTCTCCGGCAGCGGCGCGCCAGTGCTCGTCGTGGGTGACTCCTACTCCGCCGGCCTCGGCCTCGACGACCTCACCGCGTCGTGGCCCGCCCGGCTGCCCGGCGAGGTGCACGTGGCGGGCTTCTCCGGCTCCGGCTTCAGCCCCGGTGCCTCCTCCTGCGGCGCCCGGGTCGCCTACGACCGCCGCGCCCCCGAGGCGCTGGCCCGCCTCGCCGCCGACGACCCCGCCGGCGCCGACGACGCCGTCGTGGTGCTCGAGGGCGGCCTCAACGACGTCGACCAGCCCTCGGGCGAGATCGCGGCCGGCTTCGAGCGGCTGCTGGCCGGTCTCGAGGGCCACCGCGTGGTCGTGGTCGGCCCGCCGCTCGCGCCCGAGCGCGCCGCCGCGGTGCCCCGCGTCGACGCGCTGCTGGGCGAGCTGGCCCGCGCCCACGGAGCGGCGTACGTCGCCACCTCGGGGCTCGACCTGACCTACCTGCCCGACCGGCTGCACCTCACGCCCGAGGGCCACCGGGTCTTCGGCGACCACGTCGCCGCGGCGCTCAGCGCAGGCCAGCCAGCCCGGTGAGGTCGGCCAGCACCTCGTCGAGGCGCGCCACCAGCGACAGGTGGCCCTCGTCCTCGAAGAGGTGCGCCCGCGCGCCGGGCACGTGCTCGGCCAGCCACGCGCCGTGGGAGTAGGGGACCATCGCGTCCTCGCGGCCCTGCCAGACCGCCACCGGCACGGTGATCGAGGCCAGGTCGAAGCCCCACGGCGCGACGCAGGCCAGGCCGTCGTCGCGCACCCCGACCACGCCCTGGGCGCCGGCGCGGCGGAAGGTCTCGGCCAGCCACTCGGCGTAGGTGCCGTCGAGGGCCGCCTGGTCGACGGGGGTGAGCAGACCGCCCATGGCCTCGGTGAGGTCGGCGGGGGAGGCCTGGAGCACCGGCAGGAACTCGCGCTCGAGGTAGGCGGCGTAGGCCTCGGGCCCCGCGGCGGCCGCGGTGTACTCCGCGACGTTCTCCGGGGCCATGCCCGCCGACCAGTCGAGCCCTGCGCCGTCGTGCGGCGCCACCCCGGCCAGGGTGGCCGCGGCCCGGCAGCGCCCGGGCAGCAGCGCCGCGGTGGCCAGGGCGCGCGGCCCGCCGCCCGACCAGCCGAGGGTCACCAGCTCGTCGACGCCGAGGTGCTCGAGCAGCTCGACGGCGTCGGCGACGTCGTCGGCCATGCGCGGCGGGCCCTGCTCGGGGCGCCGGGGGCTCGAGCCGCCGTAGCCGGCGCGGGAGAAGGTGATCAGGCGCAGCCCCGCCCGTCGCGCGGCCTCGTCGACGGGGGCGTAGGCGACGGCCGCGCTGGGGGAGCCGGAGTGGTAGAGCCAGGGGAAGCCGTCGGGGTCGCCGCCGGTGAGGTGCTCCAGGGTGCGGCCGTCGGCCAGCGTCAGGGTGTCCGTGAGGGTGTCCACCTCGGCAGCCTAGGTGGTGCGGCACCGGTCCGACCCCGTCCCGACGGGGGTTCTCCACCGCTGCCGCTCGGGGCGCGTCGGGCTGTCGGCGAGCGCGGTTAGGGTTCTCTGGTGCCGCAGACCCCCGCCCCCAGCCAGACCGCCCCCGCGGCGCCCGCCGCGAGCCCCGGCGACGCCCGCGCGGTCACCCGGGTGCTCTCGGCGGCCGTGGCCGCGCTCGGCGGGCAGGAGCGGGCGGGCCAGGTGCAGATGGCCGAGGCCGTCTCGCGCGCGCTGGAGTCGGAGGAGCACCTGCTCGTCCAGGCCGGCACCGGCACGGGCAAGTCGCTGGGCTACCTCGTGCCCTCCCTGGTCCACGACGGCCGGGTGGTCGTCGCCACCGCCACCCTGGCCCTCCAGCACCAGCTCGTGGAGCGCGACCTGCCCCGCCTGGTCGAGGCGGTCAAGGACCAGCCCGGCGTCGACACCTCCTACGCCGTGCTCAAGGGCCGCTCCAACTACGCCTGCCTCCACCGCATCCGCGAGGGGGTGCCCGACGACCAGGGCGCGCTGGTGCAGATGCCCGAGGGCTCGATGGGCCAGAAGGTCCTCGAGCTGCGGGCCTGGGCCGAGGAGGAGGCCGAGCAGGGCGGGTCGGGCGAGCGCGACGCCGCGCCGCGCCACACCGACCGCGAGTGGCGCCAGGTCAGCGTGGGCCACCGTGACTGCCTGGGCGCCAGCAAGTGCCCCTTCGGCCAGGAGTGCTTCGTCGAGCTCGCGCGCGAGAAGGCCCAGCGCTCCCACCTCATCGTCACCAACCACTCGCTGCTGGCCATCGACGCCATCGAGGGCGTGCCGATGATCCCCGACTACGACGCGGTGGTCATCGACGAGGCCCACGAGCTCACCGCCCGGGTCACCCAGGCCGCCACCGACGAGCTGGCCGTCGGCGACGTCGAGCGCGCCGCGCGCCGCTCCCAGCGCTGGGTCGACGGCAGCGAGGCCGACGACCTCGCCGACGCCGCCGGCGCGCTGCGCGACGCCATGGACGCCGCCACCCCGGGGCGCTTCGAGCAGCTGCCGCAGCAGCTCGGCGACGCCCTCGAGCTGGTGCGCGACGCCGCGCGCACCTGCCTGTCGGCCTACCCCCGCGAGCAGAAGGAGGCCGGCGAGGGCGGCGACGCCGGGCGCGCGCAGGCCCGCGGCTCGGTGCAGGAGGTCTTCACCACCGCCGAGCGGATGGCGGGTCTCTCCGAGCACGACGTGCTCTGGCTCAACGAGGGCGGCCAGGCCGGGGCCTCGCGCATCCCCCCGCGGCTCCACGTCGCGCCGCTGCAGGTGTGGGGCCCGATGCGCGACAAGCTGCTCTCGGAGAAGACAGTGGTCTTCACCAGCGCCACCCTCATGCTCGGCGGCGACTTCGCCAACGTCGCGACCGGCGTGGGCCTCAAGCCCTCCGAGCGCGTCGACGTCGGCAGCGACGTCACCGGCTCGGGGGCGCTGCCCTGGCGCGGGATCGACGTCGGCAGCCCCTTCGACTACGGCCAGCAGGCGATCCTCTACGTCGCCCGCCACCTGCCGCCCCCGGGGCGCGACGGGCTCGCTAAGGCCCAGCTCGACGAGATCGTCGACCTCGTCGACGCCGCCGACGGCCGCACCCTCGGGCTCTTCTCCAGCCGCCGGGCCGCCGAGGCCGCGGCCGAGGCGGTGCGCGAGCGGCTGCCGCACCTGACCACGCTGGCGCAGGGCGACGCTCAGCTGCCCGAGCTGGCCAAGCAGTTCGTCTCCGACCCCCACACCTGCCTCTTCGGCACGCTCACGCTGTGGCAGGGCCTCGACGTGCCCGGCGAGACCTGCCAGCTCGTGCTCATCGACCGGATCCCCTTCCCGCGGCCCGACGACCCGCTGATGAGCGCCCGGCAGCGCGCCGCCGACAAGGCCGGCGGCAACGGCTTCATGCAGGTCGCCGCCACCCACGCCGCCCTGCTCATGGCCCAGGGCGCCGGCCGGCTGATCCGCACCACCAGCGACCGCGGCGTCGTGGCCGTGCTCGACCCCCGGCTGGCCACCGCCCGCTACGGCGGCTTCCTCAAGGCCAGCCTGCCGCCGATGTGGACCACGACCGACCCGGCCGTGGTCCGCAAGGCCCTCGCGCGCCTCGCCGCCGGCTGAGGGCTCAGACCCGGGCGCGACCCTCGTAGAGCGCCGCGCCCGACGGCAGTCCGAAGAACGACGCCACGGTGGGGGCCACGTCGAGGGTGCGGGCGTGGGCCGAGGACGTCTTCCCCCGCGGCACCCGCGGGTGGCCGCCGGCGAGGAAGAACGGGATGGCCCGGGTGGCCGGGTGCCCGTGGTTGCCGGGGATCGGGTTCGAGGTCAGCGGGTCGGGGTCGCTGAAGCGCCACCCCGCCCGGCAGAAGACCACGACGTCGCCGGCCTCGGGGCCCAGGCGCAGCCACCCGGCGCGGCGGTCCCACGCCTTCAGCACGCCCTCGGCCTCCTCCGCGATCGCGCGGATGCGGCGTACGGCCTCGGCGCGCCGGCTCGACGGACCGGTCCAGTAGACGAGGTCGGCGCCGCCGTTGTCGGCGATGACGACGTTGCCGGCGAGGAGGGGGTCGGCCTCGAGCGGGGCCTGCAGCGAGACGACCTGGGTGGGCAGCGACCAGTCCATCGAGTGGTCGGCGAGCACGACGAGCATCGAGTGCTCCCAGCGGCCCGAGCTCTTGAGCTCCTCGACGAACCGACCGACCAGGGCGTCGGTGGCCGCCAGTGCGGTGCGGCGCGCGAGCTGGAGGGTCGTGCCGGTGAGGTCGGAGTGGCCGAAGCGGTCGATGTCGCCGAGGTTGACGAAGACCAGGTGCGGGTCGAACTCCTCCAGCATCGCGAGCGTGGCCTGCATGGTGAAGACGTCGGGGGCGTAGCCGGCCACCGGGATGATCGGCATCGGCTCCCAGCGGTGGGTGGCGCGCTCGCCGAAGACGCCGTAGAGGTACTCCTTCGACAGCACCGTGCCCGTGCGCAGGCCGCGGCGGTTGAGCCGCTCGATCACCGTCGGCACCTTGATGTCGCTGGCGCGGTCCATGTCGCGGATCGCGCCGAGCTCGCGGTCGAGGATCGCGTTGGCCGGCACGCCGGTGCGGTCGGGGCGCTGGCCGGTCATCATCATCACGTGGTTGGGGATGGTCTCCATGACCGGCATGGAGGAGGCGCGCGGGAAGCGCAGTCCGCCGCCGCGCAGGGCGTGGAGGTTCGGGGTCAGGCCGCTGTCGATCTCCTCGGGCCGGCAGCCGTCGACGACGAGCACGTAGGCCCGCCTGCGGGTGTCGGCCCCGCCGGCGGCCCGGGCGGCCTGCGTGCCGGCGAGGGTGGAGAAGAGCAGTCCGGCGGCGCCGGCCGTGATCGCCGTACGCCGACCGGTGCGCAGCTCGCCGAGGCCGCGGGCGAAGGGGCGCTCCTCGCGGCTGTCGTGGTGGCCGGCGTGGGGGGTGGGCGTGCACATCAGGCGTCACCCCCGACGGGGGCGTCGACCTGCTCGATCCGGCTGGTGCCGGCGGCGGTGGCGAAGGAGACCGACCACGTGATCGCGGTGTCGCGGTCGTCGCGGGCCCCGATGACGTACCAGTCCATCTGGGCGCGGGCGGGGGTGACGTCGAGGACCGAGAAGCCGTGGTCGTCGAAGTCGAGGTACTTGATGTGGCGGTTGTTGGCCAGGATGACCTGCTCGACCAGGGTGGAGGTGGTGTCCGGCGGGGTGCCGGTGATGTCCTTGAGGTTGTTGGAGGTCACCGAGGTGCACACGAACTCCACGCCCAGGGAGTCGCCGACCACCGGGTAGGTGGAGGTGTCGAGCGGCAGCTCGCAGGCCCAGGCGGAGTGGATGTCGCCGGTGAGGAACACGGTGTCCTTCACCTGGTGGTCGTCGAGGTGGGTCAGCACCTCGCGGCGGTCGGCGGTGTAGCCGTCCCACTGGTCGACGTTGTAGGGCGCACCGTCGCCGGGCAGCAGCCCCGTCACGTCGTTGACCGGCTGGACCAGCGCGTCGGGCAGGTCGGCGAAGGTGACCGGCGCGATCATCACGGGGTTGCCCACCACCTTCCACTGCGGCTGGTGGTCGCGGCTGAGGGAGTCCTTGAGCCAGGCCATCTGGCGCGCGCCGGTGAGGGTGCGGTCGGGGTCGCTCACGGCCGGGTCGACGGCCGGGGTGGCCACCTGCTGGTCGCGGTAGGTGCGCAGGTCGAGCATGCTGATCTCCAGCAGCGTGCCGAAGCGCAGCCGCCGGAAGAGCCGGGCGCCGTCGCCCAGCGCGGCCGTGCCGTCCATGCGCACGGGCATCCACTCGTCGTAGGCGCGGTGGGCGCGGGCGCGCCGGCGCCGGTAGTCGCCCTCACCGCCCTCGCCGGTGCCGGGGGTGTGGTTCTCCGCCCCGCCCCGCCACTGGTCGTTGGTGACCTCGTGGTCGTCCCAGGTGACGATCCAGGCGTAGCGGGCGTGGGCGTCCTGGAGGTCGGGGTCCTGCTTGTACTGCGCGTGGCGCTGGCGGTAGTCGGCCAGCGAGACCATCTCGTGGTCGGGCACGTGGCGGCGCACGTCGACGTTGTCGGCGCCCATGCCGTACTCGCCGGGACCGTACTCGTAGAGGTAGTCGCCGAGGTGGACGATCGCGTGCAGGTCCTCGCGCGCGGCGAGCCCGCGGTAGGCGGAGAAGAACCCGGCCTGGAGGTTGGCGCACGACACCACGCCGAAGCGGAGGTGGTCGGGGGAGGCCTGGGGCGCGGGGGCGGTGCGGGTGCGACCGGTGCGACTGGCCTGGCCGTCGAGGCGGAAGCGGTAGTAGTACTCGGTCGACGGGCGCAGGCCGGTGGCGTCGACCTTGACGGTGTGGTCGCGGCTGGGCCCGGTGCGCACGCGACCGCGGCGCACCACGCGGCGGAAGCGGGGGTCGGTGGCGACCTCCCAGACCACCTCGACGGAGGGTCCCCGGCCCGATCCGGGGGTGCTGCCCGGGGTCGGGGTGACCCGGGTCCACAGCACCACGGCGTCGGGCAGCGGGTCGCCGGAGGCCACCCCGTGGCGGAAGACGCGGGCGCGGCGGGCCGCGGGCCGCGAGGGGGCCGCGGTGGCGCGGTCGGCGCCGACGCGCAGGCCGAGGGCGCCGACGCCGACCGCACCCCCGGCCAGGACCGTACGCCGGCGCGGGGCCGGAGCGGTCGCGGTCGGGCCGGCCGGGCCGGTCGGGCCGGTGTCGCGGGAGGGCTGCGGGGCGGTGTCGCTCGTGGTCACGACGCGTTCAACGACGCGGCGGCGGCGCCGTGACGGCCTTGCCGCGACCCGCACCGATCGTTCACCTGCCGGGCGCGGTCCCGTCACCCGGCAGGGACGACCCGCCCGGTGAGGGTGGAGCGGAGGCCGTCGTCGACCGGGCGACCACCGCAGGGCCACGTGCTCGTCCCGCCGTTGCTGCAGTTGCGGTAGCGGGTGCTGGCGTTGACCAGCGTGACCTCGACGTAGGAGGTGCGGGCCGAGGAGAAGCCGACCCGGGTGGCGGCGTCACCGGCGCGGTCCAGCCGCAGGACCCGGGTCGAGGGCGTGCCGGAGGTGGGCACGACGGTGACGACCGCCGCGGAGCCCCGCGTCGGGGACGGCAGGTCGAGGGACAGCCGCAGCCGCCAGCCGCCCCCGAGGCCGGCACCCGGGGTGAAGCGCTGGCTGGCGCTGCTGAGGTGGTCGAGGTAGACCTGCTGGGCGCCCACGGAGCGCTTCGAGCCCGTCAGGGTCGTGCGCTTCCACAGGGGGGCCTTGGGGTAGGACTGCGCCCTGCCCTCGGCGTAGGCGCGGCCGGGGCGCAGGTTGGCGTCGGCGAAGCGGGCGAAGGACTCGCTCAGGGACACGTCGTGCTGGCGGCGCAGCACCTGCTCGACGGCCTGGGTGGAGTACTCGTCACGGTCGCCGGCGGCGGCGCCGGCGCGCTCCCAGATCTTGCGCACCAGCACGGGCAGTCCGCCGACCGCGGCGGGGTGGCGCTCGGTGAGGTGGCGGAAGAAGATCCAGTCGCCGTAGACCGCGAGGTCCTCGTCGCGGTCCATCGACTGCCGCGGGTGGGAGAGCGGGCTGTCGGCGAGGTACTGCACGTTGTCGTTCACCGAGTCGAAGAGCTCGTCCTCGGCCCAGGTGGCGGTGGCCTCGATGAGCCAGCCGTCCTCGCCGGCGTCGTAGGCGTACTGGACGGCGTGGAAGTACTCGTGCGCCGCGGTCACCTGGAGGTTCTCGGTCGGCAGGTTCGTGGGGAACTGCCCGGTGCGGTAGTCGTTGTCGAGCACGCAGTAGGCGGGCACGGCGCGCGCGTCGTCGGGCACGTCGTCGTCGGAGGTGCAGTAGCCGTAGAAGCTCATGCTGCCGACGTCGCCGAGGTAGACGTCGGTGCGGGCGTCGCCGCCCTTGGCGCCGTCGGGCAGCGGCGTGCGGTAGCCCGCGCCGGCGTAGGTGTCGTGCACGTCCTGCAGCGTCGAGAGCGCGAAGTCGACGTAGTCGGGGACCCCGTTGCTCGCGCCGCCGTCACCGTCGCCGTCGTCCTTGGCGGAGACGTTGTTGCCCCTGCTCTGGTCGGTGCCGTCCGTGACGTAGTGCACGCAGAGGTCGTCGGTGCAGATGCGCTGCACGGCGTCGCCCTCGTAGTCGAGGTAGCCGTCACCGCGCCTGTCGGTCGGCCGGGCGAGGTAGGCCGCGGCCTCCGCGCGGTCGGCGGGGGAGAGGGCGTCCATGCTCAGCGCGAGGTCGCGCAGCGCCCCCGTGAGGTCGGCCTCGCCGGCCTGCGTGAGGGTCTGCTGGGCCTCCGCGGGGCTGGTCGCCGGGTCGACCAGCGTCTCGACCACTGCGAGGGCCGCGAGGGCGTGCTCGTCCGGCGTCTCGGTCCCGTCCACACCGGGCAGCCCAGGGAGCCCGGGGACCTCGGGCAGGTCGACCTGGGGGGCGGCCACGGCCGTGCCGGGCAGGGCCGAGACCGTCAGGGTCGAGACGGACAGGGCGCCCGCGAGGAGCAGGGCGGACAGGGGACGAAGGCGCACGTCGGGCACTCCAGTGGGTCGAGGGTTCCGGCTCTCGCTCCAGGCTCTCACGGGTCGCCGACACGCACGCCGGCCCGTCCTCCGCGGGGAGGACGGGCCGGCCCCGGGGTGTCCCGGGTGGGTGCGGCGGCGGGCTAGACGCTGCGCAGGACCGCGGTGACGACGCCCAGGATCGTGGCGTGGGTGCCGTCGATCGGGTCGTAGGCCTCGTTGTGCGGCAGCAGCCAGACCTGGCCGTTCTTGCGCTGCAGGGTCTTCACCGTCGCCTCGCCGTCGATGAGGGCGGCGACGATGGTGCCGTTGTCGGCGGTCTGCTCCTTGCGGATGACGACGTAGTCGCCGCTGCAGATCGCCGCGTCGATCATCGAGTCGCCCACGACCTCGAGCAGGAAGAGCTGCCCCTCGCCGACGAGCTGCTTGGGCAGGGGGAAGACGTCCTGCACCTGCTCCTCGGCCAGGATCGGGCCGCCGGCCGCGATCCGGCCGACGACCGGGACGTAGGTGGCGGCCGGCACGGAGTCGCCGACACCGGTCTCGTCGTAACCGCTCTCCTCGGCCGCCGAGATCGACCGGCGGGCGGCCATCACCTCGGGCAGGAAGACCTCCAGCGCCCGGGGCCGGTTGGGGTCGCGCTTGAGGAAGCCCTTCTCCTCGAGCACCTTGAGCTGGTGGGCGACGCTCGAGGTGCTGGTGAGGCCGACAGCGTTGCCGATCTCGCGCATGCTCGGCGGGTAGCCGCGCTTCTCGATCGCGTCGCGGATGGTGGCCAGCACCCGCAGCTGCCGCGGGGTGAGGCCGGTGGCGTCGGGTGCACCGTCGGGCAGCTCGGTCACCGTGCCGTCCGCCGTGCCGTCGGTCGGGCCCTCCGTGGGACCGCCCCCGGTCCGCCCCCGGGTGTCCTTGGTCGCCATCGTCTGCCTCTCCGCTGGTCGGTGCCACCGATCGGTGTCGCTGGTCGCCCGGTCGGGCGACGTGCTCACCATGCCAGGAGGCTCCGAGGGTTTCAAACACCTGTTCGAACGGCGTGTCGGACCGTTCGCGACGCCCAAGGCCCGCGGGTCCGGGCCTCCCTGCCGGACGGGCGGTCGAACAGATGTTCGTCCGACCCCTTGTGCTGTTCGAACGCGTGATCTAACGTCGTACACATGTTCGATCGAACGTGTGGTCGATCCGGTGCTCGACGGCGGTCCTCCAGGACTGTCGGTGGTCACCACTAGACATCACTTCGTCCACCTCGAGCTCCACCCCACGGCTGACCGCCCCCTTCCCCAGGAGGTCCCCATGAGCACCACGATCCAGCACCCCGCCGCATCCCGTGTCGCCACGCACCACGTGCGGCTGACCCGGCGTGGGCGACTCGTGGTGTTCACGCTCTCGCTCCTGGCCATCCTCGCCGTCGGCGTGTGGTTGGCCGCCGGGTCGGTGGCCACCTCCCAGGCGCAGCCCACCGAGGTGATCGTGGTCGGCACCGGCGAGACGCTGTGGGACATCGCGGCCGACGTCGCCGACGACGGTGACGTGCGCTCGACGATCGTCGAGATCCAGCAGCTCAACGACCTCGACGGCGGCATGGTCGCCGCGGGCCAGCGTCTGCGCATCCCGCTGGCGTGACCTCGGGCGCCGTCGTCGGCGCCCCCATCGACATCACCGGTCGCTTCGACCCCGGCCGGTGAGCAGCGGGGAAGGTGCAGGAGGGCGGGCCCCACCGGGCCCGCCCTCCTCTGCCGTCCAGGGGTGCTGCCAGCCGGTCAGCGCGCCGCGCGGCGTCCGCCGGGCGGGCGCGGCGCGGTCGGCTCGAGGTCCTCGCCGTCGCCGTCCGGGGCGGCGCCGGTCGGTGTGCTGGTGATGCCGAGCTCGCGGAGCAGGCGTGCCACCAGCAGGAGGCCGACGAAGAGACACGCCACGGCCCCGACCGAGGCCAGGGCGAGGAACGCCCAGGAGCCGGAGTCGCCGTCGCGGGCAGTGGTGCCGAAGTCGATCGCGGCGTAGACGAGGTAGCCCCAGGCCACGACGGCCGCCGTCACGGCCAGGGCCAGCGCCAGCAGGCGCGGGCGCAGCTGGCGGGGCGGCCGGGTGCCCTTGCGCGAGCCTGCTCGCTTGCCCGCTGTCGCCACGGGCTCATTCTGTCCGATCGTCCGTGAGTTCGCAGCGCGACACCACCATCGCGTCGCGCCCGTCGACCCGGTGCCCTGACCCGGTGGCTGGACCCGGTGGCTGGCACGGTGGGGGCATGGAGGTCCTCCCCGACATCGTGGCCGCGGAGCCGGCGATCGTGTTCTGCGGCCTGGCCGGCGCCGACTCGACCCGCACCCGGGAGCACTACTACGACTCGCCCGGCAACTCCTTCTGGGAGTCGGTGCACCTGTCCGGTCTCTCGCCGCGTCGGTTGCGGCCGGAGGAGGACCGTGAGGTGGCCGCCCTCGGTCTCGGCCTCACCGACCTGGTCGGCCACTGGGACCCGCGGTGGGTCGAGGTCGACGAGCTCGTCGCCAAGGTGGGGCGCTGGCGGCCCGACTGGCTGGCCTTCACCAGCAAGGGTGTCGCCCACGAGGCCGCGCGTGCGCTGGGTCGACGCGCGCACCCCCGTCTCGGCGCCCACGACTGGTACGTCGGGACCGCGCAGGTCTTCGTGCTGCCCGGGACGAGCGGGGCCAACCATCGTCGGGACTACGACGGTCGGCCCACGCGCGTCGCGTGGTGGCGCGAGCTGGCCCAGCTGGCCGGTCGCGCCTGAGTCCTCAGTTGACGGTGAGCACCATCCGGAAGCGCGCGTCGCCGGCCATCATCCGGGCGTAGGCCTCGTTGGCCTGCTCCAGCGGCATGGTCTCGATCTGCGCCTCGACGCCGGTGAGGGCGCTGAAGTTCAGGGTGTCCTCGCTGTCGGCCGCGGTGCCCGAGGCGTGACCGGCCACGGAGCCGTTGATCGGGATGAGGGCGGCGGCCGGCACGGGGATGGGCTGCTCGGCCGCGCCGACCACGACCAGCTCGCCGTCGACGCCCAGGCCGGGGATGGTGGAGGCGACGGCCTCGCCGTTGGTGACAGTGGAGAGCACGACGCGGGCGCCGCCGAGCTTGGCCAGCTCCTCGCCGGGGTCGGTGGCGGTGGAGTCGATGTAGGTGTGCGCGCCCAGGCCCAGGGCGAGGTCGGCCTTCTCGGTGCCGCGGGCGATGGCGGCGACGCGGAAGCCCATCTTGGCGGCGTACTGCACGCCGAGGTGGCCCAGGCCGCCGACGCCGAGCACGGCGACCAGGTCGCCGGGGCGCGCGCCCGTGCGGCGCAGGCCGTTGTAGGTCGTGACGCCCGCGCACATCAGGGGGGCGGCGAGCTCGGGGGCGAGCTCCTCGGGCATGGCGGCCATGGCCGCGGCGGGCACCAGCACGTAGTCGGCGTAACCGCCGTCGCGCTGGACGCCGGGGATCTGGGTGTTCTCGCAGGCGATCAGTGCGCCCATCCGGCAGGGGCGGCACCAGCCGCAGGCTCCGCCGTACCAGCCGACGCCGACGCGCTGGCCCTCGCGCCAGCCCTGCACGCCCTCGCCCAGGCTGTGCACGGAGCCGGCGACCTCGTGGCCGGGCACCACGGGGAAGCTGACGCCGGGGTAGACGCCCTCGCGGGCGAACATGTCGCTGTGGCAGACGCCGCAGGCGGCGACCTTCACCACGGCCTCGCCGGGTCCCGGGGTCGGCACCGGGCGCTCCTCGAGGGTGAACTCCTGGCTCTTGGCCTTGACCACCATGGCTCGCATCGTCTCGCTCATGGCTCGGACGCTAGGCCGAGCGGGGCACCGACCGGCTCACCCCATGCGGCAGGACGGGGAGCCCGTCGAGCCCGTGGAGCCGCGACACGCCCGGACCGCGGTCGGTACGGACCACCGTGCGGTCACCCTCGCACCCCGCTGACCTGCGGGTTTGGCGGAGCCCCCGACGCGACTCGGCGGGACACGCCGAACAGGTTGCGCGGTGTGCGCGACGGGCGTACGGTTCCCCTACATCTAGTACTTACACGGATGTAGTTATCCACATCTAGTGCACAGCGCCAGGGTGGATGGTTCACAAGAGGCCCGGTGTTCTCCACATGACCGGCCGCTTTATCCACAGCTCCTGGCCACCCGACGAGGGTGTCACAGGCGCGCCGCCACGCTCCCGCAGCCGTCCCGCACCGTCCGTTCGACCCGTCCGAGAGGAGACCTGTCGTGCACTGCCCGTTCTGCCACCACGCCGACACCAAGGTCCTCGACTCGCGGGTCGGCGACGACGGCGGCTCGGTGCGCCGGCGTCGGCAGTGCCTGGCGTGCAAGGAGCGGTTCACCACCGTCGAGCTCATGCCGCTCGCCGTGGTGAAGCGCTCCGGCGCGACCGAGCCGTTCCACCGCGAGAAGGCCGTCGCCGGTGCCCGCAAGGCCTGCAAGGGCCGGCCGGTCACCGAGGACGACCTGGCCTGCCTCGGCCAGGCCGTCGAGGACGCCCTGCGCGGCCTCGGCCAGGCCGAGGTGCCCGCCCACGAGGTGGGGCTGGCCATCCTCGCGCCGCTGCGGGAGCTCGACGAGGTGGCCTACCTCCGCTTCGCCAGCGTCTACAAGGCCTTCGAGTCCGCCGAGGACTTCGAGGCCGAGATCGCCCAGCTGCGCACCCACCGCGCCGAGCAGCTCACCGAGCTGGTCGAGGGGCGCGACCCCCAGCCCACCACGGGCTGACCCAGACCGCCCGGCAGGCAGTGGGGAAGCTGCCTGCCGGGCGCACCACCTCCTCCCCACCGGACCGACCCCCACGCCGGTCCGCCCGCCGAGTGTCGGTGGTCAGCGCGACCATCGACACGAGCCCGACCACGCACCACACGACCAGCACGCGACACAGCCAATACGCGACACAGCCAGCACGCGACACAGGGAGAGCAGCACATGACGGAGACGATGAGCGGGGCCCAGACCGGCGCCTCGGCGGCGGGCAAGGGCCTGACCTTCGAGCGCACGTTCAGCACCGCCGGCGTGCACCCCTACGACGAGATCACCTGGGAGCGCCGCGACGTCGTCCAGACCAACTGGAAGACCGGCGCCACCGTCTTCGAGCAGAAGAACGTGGAGTTCCCCGACTTCTGGTCGGTCAACGCCTCCACGATCGTCACCACCAAGTACTTCCGCGGCGCCGTCGGCTCCGACACCCGCGAGCAGAGCCTGCGCGAGCTCGTCGACCGGGTCGTGAAGACCTACCGCAAGGGCGGCGAGGACAACGGCTACTTCGCGTCCCCGGCCGACGCCGAGGTCTTCGAGCACGAGCTGACCTGGCTGCTGGTGCACCAGTACTTCTCGTTCAACTCCCCGGTGTGGTTCAACGTCGGCACGCCCTCCCCGCAGCAGGTCTCGGCCTGCTTCATCCTCTCGGTCGACGACTCCATGGACTCGATCCTGAACTGGTACAAGGAGGAGGGCTTCATCTTCAAGGGCGGCTCCGGCGCCGGCCTCAACCTCTCCCGCATCCGCTCCTCCAAGGAGCTGCTCTCCTCCGGCGGCACCGCCTCGGGCCCCGTCTCCTTCATGCGTGGCGCCGACGCCTCCGCCGGCACCATCAAGTCCGGCGGCGCCACGCGCCGCGCGGCGAAGATGGTCGTGCTCGACGTCGACCACCCCGACATCGAGGAGTTCGTGGCGACCAAGGCGCGCGAGGAGGACAAGATCCGCGCCCTGCGCGACGCCGGCTTCGACATGGACCTCGGCGGCGACGACATCACCTCGGTGCAGTACCAGAACGCCAACAACTCCGTGCGCGTCTCCGACGAGTTCATGCGCGCGGTCGAGAACGGCACCGACTTCGGCCTGCGCTCGCGCAAGGACGGCTCGGTCATCGAGACCGTCGACGCCCGCGACCTGTGGCGCAAGATCGCCACCGCTGCGTGGGAGTGCGCCGACCCGGGCATGCAGTACGACGACACCATCAACGACTGGCACACCAACCCCGAGACCGGTCGCATCACCGCGTCCAACCCCTGCTCCGAGTACATGTCGCTCGACAACTCCTCGTGCAACCTCGCCAGCCTCAACCTGCTGAAGTTCCTCAAGGACGACGACACCTTCGACGGCGCGCTGTTCGCGAAGGCCGTGGAGTTCATCATCACCGCGATGGACATCTCCATCTGCTTCGCCGACTTCCCGACCGAGTCCATCGGCCAGACCACCCGCGACTACCGCCAGCTCGGCATCGGCTACGCCAACCTCGGCGCGCTGCTCATGGCCATGGGCCTGGGCTACGACTCCGACGGCGGCCGCGCCATGGCCGCCACCATCACCTCGCTGATGACCGGCACCTCCTACAAGCGCTCGGCCGAGATCGCCGGCGTCGTGGGCCCCTACACCGGCTACGCCCGCAACGCCGACGCCCACAAGCGCGTCATGCGCAAGCACCAGGCCGCCAACGACACGGTGCGCCCGGTCCACATCGCCGACGAGCAGGTCCACAAGCTGGCCACGGCCGCGTGGGCCCAGGTGCAGGAGCTCGGCGCCAAGCACGGCTTCCGCAACGCGCAGGCCTCGGTGCTCGCGCCCACCGGCACCATCGGCTTCATGATGGACTGCGACACCACCGGCATCGAGCCCGACTTCTCGCTGGTCAAGTTCAAGAAGCTCGTCGGCGGCGGCTCCATGCAGATCGTCAACCAGACCATCCCGCGCGCCCTGCGCAAGATGGGCTACCAGCCCGAGCAGGTCGAGGCGATCGTCGACCACATCGCCGCCGAGGGTCACGTCATCGACGCCCCGGGCCTGCGCCAGGAGCACTACGAGGTTTTCGACACCGCCATGGGCGCCCGCGCCCTGGCCCCGATGGGCCACGTGCGGATGATGGCGGCCTGCCAGCCGTTCCTGTCCGGCGCGATCTCCAAGACCGTCAACCTCCCCGAGACCGCCACGGTCGAGGAGATCGAGGACGTCTACTTCCAGTCCTGGAAGCTCGGCCTCAAGGCCACCGCGGTCTACCGCGACAACTGCAAGGTCGGCCAGCCCATGTCGAGCGGCAAGGGCGACAACAAGGGCACCGACTCCAACAAGAGCGCCGACGCCGCCCCGGTCGAGACCAAGGTCGTCGAGAAGGTCGTCTACGCCCCGACCCGCAAGCGTCTGCCCAAGTCGCGCGTCTCGCGCACCACCTCCTTCACCGTGGGTGGCGCCGAGGGCTACATGACCTCGGGTGCGCACGCCGACGGCGAGCTCGGCGAGATCTTCCTCAAGCTCGGCAAGCAGGGCTCGACCCTGGCCGGCGTCATGGACGCGTTCTCGATCGCGGTCAGCATCGGCCTGCAGTACGGCGTGCCGCTGGAGACCTACGTCTCGAAGTTCACCAACCTGCGCTTCGAGCCCGCCGGCCTCACCGACGACCCCGACGTGCGGATGAGCCAGTCGATCATGGACTACATCTTCCGCCGCCTGGCCCTGGACTACCTGCCCTTCGAGCAGCGCCAGGCCATGGGGATCTACTCCGCCGACGAGCGTCAGCGCTACCTCGAGACCGGCTCCTACGAGCCCGTCGTCGAGACCGGTGGCGCCGCGGAGCTCATCGACGAGCCGGTCGCCTCGGCGCCGGTCGCCGAGCCCGAGACCGTCGAGGGTGTCGTCACCCACGACACCGAGGGCGCCTCGCAGCGCGAGGTCCCGGCCCAGCCGGCCAAGGAGGCCCACACCTCCGCCGAGCTGATGGAGAAGATCACCGGCACCGCGATCGACTCCCCGCTGTGCTTCACCTGCGGCACCAAGATGCGTCCCGCCGGCTCCTGCTACGTCTGCGAGGGCTGCGGCAGCACCTCCGGCTGCAGCTGACGCCTCCAGAATCGCCACCGGCCCGGTCCCTCCTGCACGGAGGGGCCGGGCCGGTGGCCGTTGCGGACGCGACGGAGCCCGGCTGCTGTGCGGTGACGGTGGGCTTGCGCGGTGCAGCGGCGACCGAGCCGTCCCCAGGAATCCCGACCGTCACGGGACCTGGGCGAGCCCCCACAGGGACAGGGTGGTCACGAGCGGCAGGGCCGCCACCGTGAGGCCGAGGGCCGTGGTGCCGCGGCTCCCGGCCGGCCGCTGGACGATCAGGGCGAGGGCCAGGAAGCCGGTGGTGGTGAAGGCGAGCACGGTGGGCGTGAAGGGGAACGTTCCGCCGCAGACGTGCGCTGCCCACCCGGTGAGTCGCGCGCAGGTGCCGGCCTACGTGGTGTCGCACGTGGGGCCCCAGTCGATGAGCAGGTAGCCGCCCAGGCTGCCGGTGACCACCCACACCGCAGCGAGGAGCGGCCGCGGCGACGTCACGACGGGCCGCCGCCGATGCCCGTGCGTACGGAGTAGAGCTCGGGGAAGAACGTGAGCTCCAGCGCCCGCTGGAGGAAGCCGACGCCGGAGCTGCCGCCGGTGCCGGTCTTGAAGCCGATGGTGCGCTGCACAGTGCGCAGGTGGCGGAAGCGCCACAGCTGGAAGGCGTCCTCGAGGTCGACGAGGTCCTCGCAGATCGCGTAGCCCTCCCAGTGGGTGCGCGGGTCGTCGTAGAGGGCGGCGAGCACCGGCACGAGGTCGGGCCGCTCGACCCAGGCCTCGCGGACGTCGCGGCCCAGGACGTCGGCGGGCACGTCGTGGCCGTGACGGGCCAGGAAGGCCAGCAGGGCGTCGTACACGGTGGGGGTGTCGAGCAGGTCCTGCAGATCGGCGCGCACGGTCGGCTTGGCGTCGAAGACGCGGAGCATGCGGGCGTTCTTGTTGCCGAGGATGAACTCCACCCCGCGGTACTGGTGGGACTGGAAGCCCGACGAGGGGCCGAGGGCGTCGCGGAACCCGCCGTACTCGCTGGGGGTGAGCGTGGCCAGCACCGACCACTGCTCGGTGAGGGTGCGGAAGATGTGCTTGACCCGGGCCAGCGCCTTGCGGGCCCGGTCGACGTCGTCGGCCTCGAGGTAGCCGCGCACGCCGCGCAGCTCGTGGAGGACGAGCTTGAACCACAGCTCGGTGGTCTGGTGCTGGACGATGAAGAGCAGCTCGTCGGGGTGGACCGGGTCGCTGACCGGGTGCTGTGCGGAGAGCAGCCGGTCGAGGTCGAGGTAGGTGCCGTAGTCCAGCGCCTCGTGCAGGTCGGTGCGGATGCCCTCCTCGAGGGGTCGCTCACCGTGCTCCAGGGCCATCGGGTCTCCTCCGGTCGGGGTCGACCCCCGGGTCGGTGGCCGCGGCCACGTCACACGGAGGCGGCCGTGCCAGAGCCTGCCACGCCGCCGGACCGAGCAGGCCCCGACTGTCGGTGGTCGGCCCTAGCGTGACGGGCATCGCAGCGGCACCGGGTCGCGGCGCGACGGGGACGGGGCGTGCGGTGACGCAGCTGACGGGATCGTGGCGGGAGCTCCGCCGGCGACTGGGCGACCGGCTGGCCGAGCTCGGGGACGGCGAGGTGGTGTCCCTCGGGCTCGAGGTCGTGGACACGGACACGGGCCAGAGGCCCGGTGTCAGGCTGACCGGGTGGGGCGCGGGCATGGTGCGGGCGGAGTTGGTGGCGGGTGCAGGCGCCGATGCGGCCGTCCGCCGGGGTCTGCTCGACCTCGGGTGGCTCGACCCCGCCGCGGAGCCGGGCGAGGAGGTCGACGCCGCGGTCCGGGGCCTCCTCGACCGCCCGCGAGCGAGAGCCGACGAGCTGGCGGCGCTGGCCGTGTGCACGCTCATCGAGGTCCTCGGCTGTCCTGACCCGGCGTTCCTCGTGACCGATCTCGACCTCCGGGGCCTCCGGTCGGCGGGCGGGCAGGAGCCGCCACGGACGTCACCGGCCCCGCTGGCCACGATGCCCGAGGGCGTCGAGCACCTGCAGGAGATGGTCGACGAGGTGCTCCTGGAGATGTCGGAGGGTGAGGAGCTCGAGCGCGACGAGGACGGCGACGTGCCGGTCCGGGTCGGCCTGTCGACGGTGTTCGTGCGGGTCCTCGACGACGTGCCGGTGGTGCGCCTCTTCGGGTGGCTGGCCGTCGACCTGCCCGACCACGCTGCAGCGCTGCGCGAGGTCGCCCTGCTCGCCGCGCGCATGCCGTTCCTGCAGCTGCGGGCTGTGGAGGGCGAGATCGAGTTCGGCCACGACCTGCACGCCCTGCCCTTCGCGCCCATGCAGCTGCGGGTCGTGCTCTCGCGGATCATGCAGGAGATCGACGAGGCCGCGCGCGACACCGTGGCGCGGCTCGGTGGCCGGCGCTACCTCCAGCCGCCGACGGAGCCGGCGCCGGCAGCCCGCACGGCGGCCTTCGAGCGCCTGGCACGCCTCGGGCCCGGAGCCGTCGACCTCGCGGAGGCCACGCCCCTGGCCGCCGTGGTCGAGCTCATGGCCGACGCCCGGGTCGCCCCGGAGCTGGTGGCCGAGCTGTTCGACCACGACCGGCGCCTCATCGTGGCCCACCTCGTGGGTGTGCGTGCCGGCCACCTCGACGTGACCGGCGTCGACGTCGAGGAGCTGCTCGCCGGGCTGCGCGCTGCGCTGCGCCTGGTGGTGTGGCGTCAGTCCCGCGAGCGCGAGTCCGCCCCGCCGCGTCCCGTGGTGGCCCGGAGGCGCGAGCGCCAGCTCTCGTTGCTGCCCGACGACGATCCCGGGCTCGAGCTGTTCGACCCGGGGGAGGAGGCGCGCTGGGCCTGAGGAGGCACGGCCCGAGGAGACGCCCCCCGATGGGGCGCCTGCGGTTCCTCAACCCTGCTGGGCGGCTGCCGATGACGTCTTTACCTTGACGTCGACGGCCGCGCAGGCCACGAGGGAGCACCATGACCGACCCGTCCGCCGGGGAGTCCGCCGAGGCCGTGGCCCGCCGCCACCGGGAGAAGATCGCCCGACTCGAGCGCGCCGCGGAGAGGTGGGAGCGCGGCGCCGCCGGTGAGCGCGCCACCGCCGACGTGCTCGCGACGCTCCCGGCGGAGTGGACGGCGTTCCACGACATCCGGTGGCCGGGTCGCAAGCTCGCCAACGTCGACCACGTGGTCCTCGGCCCGGGCGGGGTCTTCGTCGTCGACACCAAGAACTGGTCGGGGGTGGTCGAGGTGCGTGACGACGTCCTGCGGCAGGGCGGGTGGAAGCGCGAGCGGGAGGTCGCCGCTGCCGCCGAGGCGGCCATCGCCGTCAGTCTGGCCACACCGCACGTCAGCTCGCAGCTGGCCGTGCCGGTGCTGTGCTTCGTCCGCGAGGAGCGGGTCGAGGGCTGGGCCCGCGACGTCATGGTCTGCTCGACGTCGACGCTGACCGAGATGCTCCTCTCACGACCGACCGTGCTCGAGCGCGATCAGCTCCGCCAGATCTGGGACGCGTTGCGCGCTATGCCACGGGCGACCGGGCCCGCGTCGCACGCGCCCGTGGCGAACGAGGTCGAGTCGACCAAGACCGAGTCGACCGGGCCCGTGTCGCTCGGAGCCGGGGGGTCGGCCGCGCGCCGGAAGAAGCCGCCTGCCCGGACTTCCGGTCCGGGCAGGACGACGGCGCCGCCGCGCCCCGGCCCGTCGGGTCCCCGCCGTTCGCTGGCCGCCCTGGCGGCGACCCTGGTCGTCGGGGCCCTGGGCGGGGTCTACCTCTCGTCTGCTGGCGACGCCGACGAGCCGTCGGCCCCGGACCGCAGTCGCACCGGGACGACGGGCGGTCGGTCCGGCGGCGGGCCCGACGGTGCCGGGGCGGGTGCGGCCCGGGGCGGTGCCGACGCGGTGCAGCCGGCGCAGCGCCCCCGTCGCAGCGACTGAGAGGGGGGCCGGCGACACGGCCCGCCGGCGGGCCGGGTGGGCGTGGCTGCGACCACCCCGTCGGGCCCTTGCGCGGTGCTGCGCGCGGACTACCGTCGATGAGGCCGGTGAGCGCGGCACCAACGAGGGTGCGGCGTGATCGCCGGCGGCACGGAAAGGACGCGAGATGAGCGACTACCAGGTGGTCAACCCGTCGACGGGCAAGGTCGAGAAGGAGTACCCGACGGCGACCGATGCCGAGGTGCAGGACGCGCTGACGCGCTCCCACGCGGCGTACGGCCAGTGGCGCACCACCGACAAGGCCGAGCGCACCGCGGTGCTGCACAAGGTGGCCGATCTCTTCGACGAGCGCATCGACGACCTCGCCGCGATCATCGCCCGCGAGATGGGCAAGCCGCTGCGCGAGGGCAAGGGCGAGCTGCAGCTGGTGGCCTCGATCTTCCGCTACTACGCCGACGAGGGCCCGGGCCTGCTGGCCGACGAGCCGCTGAGCCCGTCGATGGGCGGCAACGCGGTCGTGCGCAAGGAGGCTGTGGGGGCCCTGCTGGGGATCATGCCGTGGAACTTCCCGTACTACCAGGTGGCCCGGTTCGCCGCGCCCAACCTGATGATCGGCAACACCATCCTGCTCAAGCACGCCCCGCAGTGCCCGGAGTCGGCGCTGGCGATCGAGCAGATCTTCCACGACGCCGGCCTGCCGGCCGACGCCTACATCAACCTCTTCGCCACCAACGACCAGGCCGCCGACATCATCGCCGACCCCCGCGTCGTGGGTGTCTCGGTCACCGGCAGCGAGCGCGCCGGCGCCGCGGTGGCCGAGGTCGCGGGCCGCAACCTCAAGAAGGTCGTGCTCGAGCTCGGCGGCTCCGACCCCTTCATCGTGCTCGACGCCTCCGACCTCGGTGCGGCGGTCAAGACCGCCGTGCGCGGACGCATGGGCAACGCCGGACAGGCCTGCAACGCCGCCAAGCGGATGATCGTGGTCGACGACCTCTACGACGACTTCGTCGAGCAGTTCACGCAGAGGATGTCGGCCCTGCAGCCGGGCGACCCCTTCGAGGACGGCACCGGCTTCGGCCCGCTGTCCTCCGAGGGCGCCGCGCAGACCCTGGTCGAGCAGCTCGAGGACGCCAAGGCCAAGGGCGCGACCGTGCGCACCGGCGGCAACCGCGTCGACCGCCCGGGCTCCTTCGTCGAGGCCACGGTGCTGACCGACGTCACCCCCGACATGCGGGCCTACGGCGAGGAGCTCTTCGGACCCGCCGCCGTCGTCTACCGCGTGGCCGACGCCGCGGAGGCCGTCGAGTTGGCCAACGCCTCCTCCTTCGGCCTCGGCGGCGTGGTGTGGAGCGACGACGTCGAGAAGGCCCAGCAGGTCGCCGACCAGCTCGACACCGGCATGGTGTGGATCAACAGTGCCCAGGGCACGGCCGCCGACCTGCCCTTCGGTGGCACCAAGCGCTCGGGCGTGGGCCGGGAGCTCGGCCCCTACGGCATCGACGAGTTCGTCAACAAGAAGCTCATCTACACCCCCCAGGGCTGACCCGGGGAGGCCGCCCCGCAGACCCGCGGGTGAACGGCGCACGACCGCACGGGGCCGGTCGGACGAACACCGTCCGGCCGGCCCCGCGTGGCGTGCGGGAGCGGCAGCGGCGGTTTCCGCGCAGCCGCGCCGCGGCCTATCGTGGACGCTGAGACAGACGAGCCACGGGCGTGGCGCAGACGGACGGGGGAGGTGGTCGCCGTGAGCGGTGAACCTCCCAGTCGTCCCCGTCCCGCTGCCTGAGGCAGCCCCGCCCGCCGCGCCCACCGCCCGGCGCAGCCCGTCCGCGGAGGAGTCTCCCGTCATGTCCGAGCGCCCGTTCCTGCCCCTGCGCCACCTCGCCGGCCGTCGTCGTGCGCCCCACCCCGCGCCCGCAGCGCCGTCCGCCCCGTCGGCCCCCGACGGCGCGCGGGTGGGCCACGAGACCCTCGTCGACGCCGCGGTCTACGTCGACGGTGACCGCGTCGAGTCGCTGAGCAGCCTCGCCGACACCTACCGCTGCCTGCGCGAGCGCGGCGACGAGGCCCCCGACGACGGCGCCATCGCCTGGATCGGGCTCTACCGCCCCGACCAGCACGACCTGGCCTCGCTGGCCGAGGAGTTCGACCTGCACGAGCTGGCGCTGGAGGACGCGATCCTCGCCCACCAGCGTCCCAAGCTGGAGCGCTACGACGACACCCTCTTCGTCGTGCTGCGCGCCGCGAGGTACGTCGACGCCACGGAGGAGGTGGAGTTCGGCGAGGTGCACGTCTTCGTCGGCCCCGACTTCGTGGTCAACGTGCGCCACAGCGAGGCCCCCGACCTGGCCGCCGTGCGCCGCCGCCTGGAGAGCAACCCCGACCTGCTGCGGCTGGGACCCGAGGCGATCCTCTACGCCATCCTCGACCGGGTCGTCGACGGCTACGCCCCGGTCGTCGCGGGCCTGGAGAACGACATCGACGAGATCGAGGTGCAGGTCTTCACCGGCGACCCGGGCGTCTCGCGGCGCATCTACGAGCTGACCCGCGAGGTCATCGAGTTCCAGCGGGCCACCGGCCCGCTGCTCACCGTCGTGCGGCGCCTGACCCTGGGCTTCGCGAAGTACCGCACCGACGAGGAGCTCCAGCGCTACCTGCGCGACGTCGAGGACCACCTCGTGACCGTCACCGAGAAGGTCGACGGCCTGCGTCAACTGCTGCGCGACATCCTCACCGTCAACGCCACCCTCGTGGCCCAGCAGCAGAACGAGGAGATGAAGAACCTCAGCGAGGTCAGCATCTCCCAGAACGAGGAGGTCAAGCGGATCTCGGCCTGGGCCGCGATCCTCTTCGCGCCGACCCTGGTCGGCACGGTCTACGGCATGAACTTCGACTCGATGCCCGAGCTGCACTGGCGCTTCGGCTACCCGATGGCCGTGGTCATGATGTTCATGGTCAGCGTCGTGCTCTACGTGGTCTTCCGCCGGCGCCGCTGGATCTGAGCAGACTGGATCTGAGCAGACCCGCGGACGCCGGCGGACCACGCCGGGGTGGTGCTCAGGCGCAGTTGTCGCACTCGCCGGTGGGCGGGATGGCCATGAAGCAGGTGGGGCAGATGTCGGGCTGCGCCTCCTCGCGGTTCTTCTTCCGCTCGCGGGTGACGACCATGTCGTAGCGCGGGGAGAGCGCGGCGTTGCCACCGTCGGCCGGGAGGGTGGCGTCGGCCCAGCGGTAGCACTCCATGCGGGCCAGGGCGGCGTGCTTCTCGCGGGCCAGCGGGTCGCTGATCGGGTCGGCGTCCTGCAGGCGCAGCACCTCGTCGTAGGCCTCGCCGACGGTGCCGTGCACGCCGTGGACCACCAGGGCGGTCAGCGGGGGCTCGCCGGCGGCGTGGACCTCGGCCGCGACGCGGGCCAGCACGCGCCCGATCCAGTTGCTGGGGTTGCTGCGGGTGCGCACGCCGGTGTCGGCCTGCAGCCGCCCGGCGAACTCGGTGTGGGTGATCAGGCCGTGGTAGGTGCCGGCCACCTCGGTCAGCACCGGGCGCGCGGCGGTGACCCAGACGTCCTCGCCCTCGGCGGCGGTCACGGGCTCGGCGGGCGCCTCCGGCTCGGAGGTCTCCTCCGGGTCCGGGGTCTCCGTCTCGTCGCGGTCGTCCTCGAGGGCCTCGTCGGGCTCCACGTCGGTCGGGCTGGCAGGGGTCGTCGTCTCGAGGCTCATGACGTCCGTACTGGAGCTGGCACGTGTCGGGCGTGGTCGCGCGGCGCCGTGCCCCGGCTCCCTCACCCTCGACTGTACGGCGAGGACGCCAGTCGCACCGAATGCGCCGGTCGGCCCACGTGCGTGCCGGGCCCCCTCCGGAGGCGACCGGCGAGGTTCACCCGCAGGACCACCCCGCGCCACCTCGGTGGTGTGGCCTCGGGGCATGAGCGATCTCGGACGCCCCTCCAGCAGCCCCTCCAGCAGCCCCGTCAGCAGCCCGGCCGGCAGTGCCACCTCCACGCCGGTGGGCCGCCGTTCGCTGCTGCGCGCGGGCGCGCTCACCGCCGGCGCGCTGACCACGCTGGGTGCCACGAGCGGGGTGGCGGCCACCTCGCCGCAGGCGCGGCAGGCCGCGTCCGCCGGCGGGCTGGTGACGCGACGCCTGACGCTGCCCTCGGGCGTGCAGAGCGGTGACGTCACCCCGCGCACCGCCGTGCTGTGGGCGCGCTCGAGCGGGCGCGGGCGGCTCGTGGCCCACCTGCGCAGCGGTCGACGACGCCGTGTCGTCCGCGGTCCCTGGGCCACCGACGCCTCCGACCTGACCGCCAAGATCGCCCTCGACGGGCTCGCCCCGGGCCGGGAGTGGGAGGCGGAGCTGGCCTTCGAGGACGAGCAGGGCCGGCGCGGCGAGGCCCGGGTCGCGCGGTTCACGACCCCGTCGCTGCGCCCGGCGGCCACCAGCTTCGTGTGGACCGGCGACACCTGTGGCCAGGGCTGGGGGATCAACCCCGACCTCGGCGGGCTGCGGGGCTACGCCGCGATGCACGCCACGCGTCCCGACCTCTTCGTCCACGCCGGCGACACCGTCTACTCCGACGGCCCGATCGCCGCGGAGGTCGTCGAGCCCGACGGGCAGGTCTGGCGCAACCTGGTCATCCCCGAGGTGACCAAGGTCGCCGAGACCCTCGCGGAGTTCCGCGGGCGCCACCGCTACAACCTGATGGACGACAACGTGCGCGCCTTCTACGCCGACACCCCCGTCGTCGCGCAGTGGGACGACCACGAGACCACCAACAACTGGTGGCCCGGGGAGGTGCTCACCGACGAGCGCTACACCGCCGAGCGTCGCGTCGACGTGCTCGCCGCCCGCGCCCGCCGCGCCTGGCAGGAGTGGCAGCCGATCGCCGACCCCCGCGCCCACGGGCGCGGCAGCGGCTTCGCCGAGGCCCGGATCTACCGCAAGGTCTCGCGCGGGGCCCACCTCGACGTCTTCTGCCTCGACATGCGCACCTTCAAGGACCCCAACACCCCCGGACTGGAGCAGGAGCGCACCGGCGTCCTGGGCCGCGAGCAGCTCGACTGGCTGGTGCGGGAGGTGCGCCGCTCGACCGCGACCTGGAAGGTGATCTCCGCCGACCTGCCGATCGGGCTCGTCGTGCCCGACGGCAGCGCCCAGGAGGGCCTGGCCAACCGCGATCCCGGCGCCCCGCTCGGCAAGGAGCAGGAGATCGCCGAGGTGCTCAGCGCCTTCAAGCGCCACGGTGTGCGCAACACCGTGTGGATCACCGCCGACGTGCACTACTGCGCGGCCCACCACTACGACCCGGCACGCGCCGGCTTCACCGACTTCGACCCCTTCTGGGAGTTCGTGGCCGGGCCGATCGCCTCGGGCACCTTCGGACCCAACGACCTCGACGGCACCTTCGGGCCCGAGGTGGTCTTCAGCAAGGTCGCGGGCACGCCGGGGGAGTCGCCGCGGGCGGGCAACCAGTTCTTCGGCCACGCCGCGATCGACCGCGCCGGGCTGCTGACCATGAGCCTGCGCGACCAGTCCGGCGCGGTGCTGTTCAGCCGCGACCTCGAGCCGCAGCGCTAGCGGCGTACGTCGTGCCGCGCCGGATCAGGCCGGGGCCGCGATGTTGACCAGCCACGTGACGCCGAAGCGGTCGGCGCACTGGCCGAAGACGTCGCCCCACACCTGCCGCTCCAGCGGCACGTGCACCTGGCCGCCCTCGGCCAGTGCCTCGAACCAGCCTCGCAGCCGGGGCTCGTCGTCGCCGCTCAGGCTGAGGGTCACGGTGTCGCCGGGGGTCACGGTCATGCCCGGCGGGACGTCGGCGGCCATCAGCGTGACGCCGTGCTCGCCGCGCAGCATGGCGTGCATGACCAGGTCGGCGTGCTCGCCCTGCTCGCCCATCTGCGCGAACGTCATCACGTCGAGCTCGCCGCCGAAGAGCGACTGGTAGGAGGTCATCGCCTCGCGGGCGGTGCCGTGGAGGTGGAGGTAGGGGTTCAGCAGGACCGGCATCGGGGCTCCTCAGGGCGGTGGTCGGGCGGTCGCGGGGACCGGTGTGTCGAGGTGCAGACCGGTGGTGTCCTGCGAAGTCATCGGCGTGACGCCGGGCGGCGGTGAGAAGGGTCACCGGGTGTCGGCTTGATCGGCACCCGGGGGGCCGTGGCAGCCTCGGTGCCTCCTCCGGCACACCGGAGGCACCCGGCCCGAGCCGAGGCCCGTCACGGCGCCGGGGTGACCCCAGCAGCACGCAGTGACGGGCGCGGGAGAACCGAGCAGGACGCCGCGGCGCAGGCCGCGGCTCGGGGTGGAGCCGGAGCGACCGCGAGGGAGCGCCGGCCGGGCACAGGCGCCCGAACCCGACAGGACCCCTTCCGCAGGCGATGCCTGAGGACCACCGATGACCCACACCCGCATGCGCACCCTCGGGGCGACCCTCGTCGCCGCCATGGCCACCAGCACGGTGCTCGGCACCGGGCTCACCCTCGACACCGCCCGCGCCGCGGACGCGGCACCGGCCGAGCGCCAGACCACCCAGGCCGCCCAGACCACGGAGGCCACCGGGACCACCCGGACCGCCGACGCCCGCCGTGACGACGGCCCGACCCGTGCGGAGCGGATCCTGGGCGTGGCCCGCGCCCAGGCCGACGACGTCTACCGCTACGGCGCCGCCGGGCCCGACGCCTTCGACTGCTCGGGCTTCACGCAGTTCGTCTTCCGCAACGCCGTCGGCGAGGCGCTGCCGCACTCCTCGGCGGCCCAGGTCGACCGCACCCAGCGCGTCACCCCCGCCGAGGCCCGCCCCGGCGACCTGGTCTTCTTCTACGACGGCGGCGGGGTCTACCACGTCGGCATCTACGCCGGCGACGGCTACATGTGGAACGCCGCCAACTCCGAGGCCGACGTCGAGCGCACGAAGATCTGGACCGACCAGCGGTTCTTCGGCCGGGTGCGCTGAGCCCGGCAGGCCCGTCCCGGCCCACCAGTCGGGGCCACTCGTCCGCGGTGCACCCCCCTCCGGCGCTCGCCCGGAGGGGGGTGTTTCCCCAGATGTGGGCATCAGTTCGCCGGCTCCCGCAGACGTGGGGGGTGCACCGCCCTAGACTCCGAGGACCGGGCACCCCCACCCGGCTCTCGGTCTCGTGTGCGCGGAGGCAGCAGGTGCGGCAGGTGCTGGTCAGGTCCGGAGTGGTCCTCGGCGTGCTGGGCGCGCTCCTGGTGCCCTCGCTCTCCTCCCCGGCCTCCGCCGCGGGCGACGCCACCGTCGTGGTGCGCGGCACCGACCTGCCCGTGGGTGGCCCGATCGAGCTGTCGTACGTCGGGTGCGCGCGGCTCTACGAGCGCACGGCCGAGGTGCCGCAGCCGTTCGTCGGGCTGGGCCCCGACCAGGCGCCCGCGGGCGAGCGGAGCCTGCGCTACGACCTCGCCGGCGGCACGGCGCTGGGCTCGCTGAGCTACGCCCGCTCGATGGCCTCGACCACGACCTCCGGCCTCTCGGTGCAGGCGCCGCGCGGCGCCGCGGGCGTCGCGTGGGTGGGCTACCAGGAGCCCGCCGACTTCGGCACCACCACCTACTGGTTCGGCCGCGCCGACGTCTCGGCGCCCGCCGGGGCGTGGACCGGCGTGGAGACCACCGGCCTCACCTACACCTGGTCGCGCTACGACATGGCCACCCGCCGCGCCGTCGGCGGCGCCACCGCCGCCCCCTCGACGCTCGCGGCGATGATCGCCGAGCGCGGCGACGGGCCCGGCTTCCGCACGGTCGGCTTCGGCTGCGACGGCAACCGCTTCGCCCTCGACGCGCTGCGCGTCGGCGACGCCACCGGCACGACCACCTACGACCTCGAGGGCCTGACCACCACGACCGTCATGGCCGCTCGCCCGGCCCCGAGGGGCACGGTGCTCACCGGCGTCCTGCGCGACGGCTCCGGCGAGCCGGTCGTGCGCGGCACGCTCGTGCTCGAGCGCCAGGTCGCCGGCGGCTGGGAGACCGTGCAGGTCGTCCCCGCCGAGGCCGTCGACGCCACGGTCACCGTCACCCCGGAGCAGACCACGACCTACCGCTGGCGCTTCGCCGACCGGCCCCTGGCCGAGGGCAGCGTCTCCGAGCCGACCACGGTCACCGTGGCTCCCGGCCAGCAGCCGACCCAGCAGCCCAGCCAGCAGCCCACCCAGCAGTCCACCCGGCAGCCCGCCCAGCGCTGACCCCTGCGGGCCCGGCCCGTAGCCTCGCCCCGTGCAGTGCCACCACTTCGACGCGGGTCGCTGCCGCTCGTGCGCCTGGATGGGTCAGGCCTACGACGACCAGGTCGCCGCCAAGCAGCGTCACTGCCGCGGGCTGCTGGCCGCGTGGCCCGACCTGACGTGGCTGGAGCCCCACCGCAGTCGCGAGGAGGGCTTCCGCAACAAGGCCAAGATGGTGGTCGCCGGCACGCTCGAGGCCCCGACGCTGGGGATCCTCGACCCGTCGGGGGCCGGCGTCGACCTGCGCGACTGCGGCCTGCACGAGCCCGGCCTGGCCGCCGCCCTGCCCGCCCTGGCCGACTTCGTCACCCGCGCCGCGGTGGCGCCGTACGACCTCGCGACGCGGCGCGGCGAGCTCAAGCACCTGCTCGTGACCCGCTCGCCCGACGGTGAGCTCATGGTGCGCTTCGTGCTGCGCTCCACCGAGCCGGTCACCCGGATCCGCAAGCACCTCCCGGCCCTCCACGCCGCGCTGCCCGAGCTGGTGGTGGTCTCGGCCAACGTGCAGCCCGAGCACAAGGCCGTGCTGGAGGGCGAGCGCGAGATCGCGCTGAGCCCGCGCGAGACGCTGGCGATGCGGGTCAACGGGCTCACCCTGCGGCTGCGGCCCCAGGGCTTCTTCCAGACCAACACCGAGGTCGCGGCCGCGCTCTACCGCCAGGGCCGCGACTGGGTCGAGGAGATCGCCCCGGCCTCGGTGTGGGACCTCTACTGCGGGGTCGGCGGCTTCGCGCTGCACGTCGCGGCCCCCGGGCGCCTGGTCACCGGGGTGGAGGTCAGCGAGGAGGCGGTCGCCGCCGCCCGCGCCACCGCCGAGTACGCCCGGCTGCCGGGCCTGCGCTTCGAGGCCGCCGACGCCACGACGTGGGCGCAGGCGCAGGAGGCCGGCCCCGAGCTGGTGGTGCTCAACCCGCCGCGGCGCGGCGTCGGGCCCGAGCTGTGCGCGTGGCTGGAGGGCTCCGGGGTCGGCCACGTCGTCTACTCCAGCTGCAACGCCGTCTCGCTGGCCCGCGACCTGGCCGCGCTGCCGTCCTTCGCCCCGCGCCGGGCGCGGTTGTTCGACATGTTCCCCCAGACCACCCACCACGAGGTGATGGTGCTGCTCGAGCGCCGCTGACGGGTCACCGACGGGTCGCCGACGGGTCGGGGGCGTGGGCCGGCGTGGCTAGAGTCGCGGCCATGGACCACCGCACCCTGGGCCGCACCGGCCGTGACGTCTCCACCGTCGGACTCGGCACCTGGCAGCTCGGCGCCGACTGGGGCGAGGTGAGCGAGCACGACGCCCGCGCCGTGCTCGAGACCTCCCTGGAGGCCGGGGTGACGCTGTTCGACACCGCCGACGTCTACGGCGACGGCCGCAGCGAGCAGGTCATCGGCCGCTTCGTGGCCGACCACCCCGACGCCGCGCTCACCGTGGCCACCAAGATGGGCCGCCGCGCCGAGCAGGTGCCGGAGAGCTACACCCTCGAGCACTTCCGCGGGTGGGTCGACCGCTCGCGCCGCAACCTCGGCGTCGACCGGCTCGACCTGGTGCAGCTGCATTGCCCGCCGTCGGCCACCGTGACCGCCGACGCCACCTACGAGGCCCTCGACACCCTCGTCGCCGACGGGGCGATCGCCGCCTACGGCCTCAGCGTCGAGACCACCGACCAGGCCCTCGACGCCATCGCGCGCCCCCACGTGGCCAGCGTGCAGATCATCCTCAACGCCTTCCGGCTCAAGCCGCTCGACGCCGTGCTGCCCGCCGCGGAGGAGGCCGGCGTCGGCATCCTGGCGCGCGTGCCGCTGGCCTCGGGCCTGCTCAGCGGGACCTACGACGAGACCACCACCTTCGCCGCCGACGACCACCGCACCTACAACCGTGACGGCAGCGCCTTCGACGTCGGTGAGACCTTCTCCGGGGTCGACTTCGCCACCGGCGTGCGGGCCGCCCAGGAGTTCTCCGCCCTGGTCGCCGAGCACGGCCCCGAGGGCGCCACGCCCGCCCAGGTCGCCCTGGCCTGGGTCTGGCAGCAGCCCGGCGTCACCACCGTCATCCCCGGCGCCCGCAACCCCGGGCAGGCCCGCGCCAACGCCGCCGCCGGCGCGCTGCCCCCGCTGGCCCCCGCCCTGCTCGAGGGCGTCCGCGACCTCTACGACGCGCGCTTCCGCGCCCAGGTGCACCACCGCTGGTGATCCTGCCCGGGCCCCGTGTGGCCGGGAGCGGCGGGCACGACGTACGGTCGGGGGCGTGGCCGAGGACTACTGCGAGCTGTGTGACCTGCCGCTGAGCACCTGTGTGCACGGGATGCCGAAGCGTCCCCCCGAGCCCGTGGCGCCACCCCAGGCGACACCGGTGCGCCGCCGCAGCACGGCGGCGCCCTCGGGGTCCACCGCGCGGGTGCCGGGCTCCTCCAAGCCGACTGCTGCACCGGCCAAGCTGCGGCGCCGCACCCACCAGGACGACTTCAAGCCCTACATCATCCGGGTGCTCCAGGAGGTCGGCGGGGAGCGCGAGGCCGAGCTGGTGATGCTCGAGCTCGAGGAGCGCATGGCCGAGGTGCTGCGCGAGGGCGACCGCGAGGTCGGCCCCACCGGCGAGGTGCGCTGGCGCACCGCCGTGCGGTGGGCGCGCAAGGAGCTCGCCGACGACGGCTTCCTGGTGGCCCCCCGCCCGGGCGTGTGGCAGCTCACCGACCGCGGCGCCGAGCTGCCCGCCGACGCCCTGGACTGACCCCGCCGCGCGGCCGGGCGCCGCTCAGGGCACGGCGACGGCGATCTCGTCGCCGAGCCGCGCGCCGCGCAGCAGCCCCATCTCGTCGCCCGACCAGAACATGCCCGGGTCGTAGAAGTTCGTGGGACGGTCGTCGTCGAGCAGCCCCATCGCGGTGTAGGTGGCGGCGACCACCTCGGCGCAGTAGGTCAGCTCGGCCGGGGCGGCCCGCCGGATCCGGCCCCGCGCCCAGCGCCCGGCCAGCGCGACCGTCGAGGGGAACGGCGTGCCGTCGAGGCGGGCGACCGTGCGCAGCACGGCGTCCTCCATCTCGCGGGTCACCGCGGTGTCGAGCTGGCGCAGCCAGGCGCGCTGCTCGTAGCGCCCGCACCACTGCTGCACCGCCTCGCGCAGGTCGTGCAGCTGCACCCCGCGCTGGTGCTGCCCGGTCCACACGTCGCGCAGGCCCTTGCCCAGCTCGGCGTGCCACATCAGCGGCGGCAGGTCATCGAGCACGACCGCCATGCCGACGTGGTTGACCGGCGCGTTGGTCAGCACCCGGATAGCGTGGTCGGCGGTGGAGCGCCCGCGGAAGAGCCACAGGTCGCCGGTGCGCGTGAGGTCCACGGCCTCGTCGAGGGACAGCGGGGCGGACGGCGAGGACATGAGGAGGAGTCTGCTCGATGAGGTCGACGAAGGTGTGGAGGCTGCTCGGCGTCGCCGGGCTCGCCGGGGTCGCGGCCACCGGGGTGGTCGTCGTGCGCGACCAGCGGCGCCGGTCGACCCTCGGCGCCGACGAGGTCCGCGCCCGGCTGCACGAGCGGCTGGCCCAGGCCGACGGGGCCGAACGAGCCGACTGAGCCGACGGGGCCGAACGAGCCGACTGAGCCTGTTTCGCTAGCGAAACCGTGGTGCGCGTGGTCCGGCCCGGCCGGCACCGGCAGGTCCCCCCGGTCGCCGGTGTCCTGTGGATCGCCCCGCCCGCCTGTCGGCGTCGCGACGTACGGTCCTGCCATGGACCTGAGCGATGCCTTCGCCCTCGCCGAGCACCTGCTCGAGCGACACGGGCCGCCGGGGTGGCGCGTGGAGCTCGACTCCGCCAAGCGTCGGGCCGGGGTGTGCCGCTTCGGGCCGCGGGTGATCGGGCTCAGCGCCCCGCTGACGGTGCTGCACTCCGAGGCCGAGGTCCGCGACACGATCCTCCACGAGATCGCCCACGCGCTGGTGGGCCCGCGCCACGGTCACGACGAGACCTGGCGCCGCACCGCCCTCGCGCTGGGCTCCTCGGGGCGTCGCTGCGTGCCCGCCGACGCCCCGGGCGTCGAGCCGGCCTGGCTCGGGGTGTGCGCGGCGGGACACACCTCGGGGCGCCACCGCCGCCCCGAGCGGGTCATGACCTGCGGGCGCTGCTCACGCCGCTTCGACCTCGCCCACGTGCTGACCTGGACCCACCACGGCCGCCCGGCGGTGCACCACCCCAACTACGAGGCCGAGCTGGCCCTGCTGCGCACGGGCGGTCGACCCACCCGGCTGCCGGTCGGCTCCCGGGTGCGGGTCACGGTCGCGGGGGAGCACCACGGCCGGGTCGGTGTCGTGGTGAAGGTCGGCCGCACGAGCTACCACCTGCGCGCCGGCCGGGCGGTGCTGCGCGTGCCCTTCGCCTGGGTCGAGTCGGTCTGACCCGGCGGCGCTCGCCGCCCCGGTCGCCGCGCCGGTCTCCCCCCGGGTGAGCACCACGGCGCGGCCCGGGTGCTCCACTGGTCGCGTGTGCTTCTCCCTCCAGGCCGACCTCGTCGCCGGCGCCGTCGTCCTGCCCCTCGGCGCGCTGGCCCTGCGCGAGGTGCGCGCGCCCCGCGAGCTGCCGTTGGCCGCGCTCCCGGTGCTCTTCGCGGTCCACCAGCTGGTGGAGGCCCTGGTCTGGGCCGGTGCCGACGGGCTGGTCTCCGACACCACCGCCCACCGCGCCGCGCTGGCCTACGTCGTCTTCGCCCTGCCCTTCCTGCCGCTCTACCTCCCGCTGGCGGTGCTCCTGGTCGCCCGGCCCGACCGGCGCGGTCTCGTCGCGCCCTTCGTGGCGCTCGGGGGAGCCGTCGGCGCCTACATGGCCTGGCACCTGTGGACGGGCGGGGTGCGGACCACGGTGCGCGACCACGCGATCGTCTACTACGTCGGCCTGGGCGAGCCCGAGATCTCCACCGGCCTCTACATCGTGGCCGTGGTCGGCGCCTGCGTCCTGGCCGGCCACCGCTGGATCACGGCCTTCGGCCTGGCCAACCTCGTCGGCCTGCTCGTCGTCGGCTACGCCTACGCCGACGCCTTCGCCTCGCTGTGGTGCGTCTGGGCCGCGGTCTCCTCGGTGCTGATCCTGGTGCACCTCGCGCGGGTCGAGCGTGGGGCCGACCCGCGCGGTGACGGGGAGAGCCTGCAGCCACGCACGGACGCCGCCCGGTGAGCGGCCCGCGCGAGCGGCTGCTGGCCGAGCGCGAGCGGGTGGCCTCGCGGCTGCGCGACCTCGATGGCGACCACCGCGGCGTGGTCGAGGCCTCCCGCGACACCAACGCCGACGACGAGCACGACCCCGAGGGCGCCACGATCGCCTTCGAGCGCTCCCAGGTCGACGCGCTGGCCAGGCAGGCGCGCCACCACCTCGACGAGGTCGACGCCGCCCTGGCCCGGGAGTCCGCCGGCGACTACGGCCGCTGCGAGCGCTGCGGCAGCGAGATCCCGGCCGAGCGGCTCGACGTACGGCCCACGGCGCGGACCTGCGTGACCTGCGCCTGACCCCGGTCCACCGGCGCGACGCGCCCGGGCTGCGCCGGGCCCCGTGTCGATCGACACAGCGCACGGGGTTGGGAGTCGCGGCGTCGGCTCCATACTGGGAGACGTATGGCTGACGAGACCCCCACACCCCAGAAGCTCGACATCGACTGGCTGAAGACCGCCGCCGGTGCGCTCGCCGCAGTGTCCTCCGCGGTGCTGCTCTCGACCCTGGGTGCCGCCGGCACCCTCATCGGCGCCGCGGTCGGCTCCGTGGCCGCGACCGTGGGCACCGCCCTCTACTCCGAGGGTCTGGCCCGCAGCCGTGCCGCGGCCGCGAAGGCCCAGGAGGCGGCCCTGTCGAAGGTCGGCATCGCGCAGGCGGAGGTACGCCGCGCCGGGCGCAGCGACGCCGACACCGCGGCCGTCGAGGCCCACCTGGACCACGCCGACGAGAAGCTCGCCGAGGCCAAGGCCGGCCTCGACGAGGCCGTGCTGGAGTCGCGCACCGGCTGGCGCGACCGGCTCGCCGGCCTGCCGTGGAAGCGGATCGCGATCCTGGCCGCCGGCATGTTCCTGGTCGTCATGGTGGCGCTGTCGCTCTTCGAGGTGGTCTCGGGACGCTCGGTCTCCAGCTACACCGGCGGCAGCGACCGCGACGGCGGCACCACGATCTCCCGCCTCACGGGCGGCTCGTCCGCCGGCGACGACGAGCCCACCCGGGACCCCAGCCAGGGCAGCGACCCGTCCGACGCCTCCACCCCCACCGCCGACCCCACGGCCGAGCCCACCGACGACCCGACCGCCGAGCCGAGCGAGGAGCCGACCGAGGAGCCGACGGAGGAGCCCAGCGACGAGCCGACCGAGGAGCCGACCACGGCGCCCTCCACCACCCCGACCCCCAGCGCCGTCCCCACTCCGACGCCGACCTCCTGACCGCTCCTCGAGGGGCCGAGCCCCTCAGTCGTGCTCGGGCGGCAGCCGGAGGACGCGGCGGGCCGACATCGCGGCGACGACCTCCAGCCAGCCGCGGTTGGTCCGCCCGTCCAGACGTGGCGAGTAGCAGAAGCCGGCCTTGTCCAGGACGTCGTCGAGCTGACTCTCGCTCAGGTCGGAGGCGATGAGTCGGTCGACCTCTGTCAGCAACTCGACCACGGACTCGGGTTCGTCGTCGAGGAAGTGAGCGACCACCGCCTCCGGCGTCGGGTAGTCATAGCTCCAGGTCTGGTAGAAGTACGCCCCGCCGAGCAGCTCGAACGCGCTCATCGGTCCTCCTCGACGCCGCTAGGGTGCGGCGGACCGATGGACGGGAGGCCCAGCCCGGGGGAGGGGGTCGCCGGAGTGTGAAAGCCACGAGCGGTGACGGCGACGGCTTCCAGCCAGCCCCGGAATGTCCGGCCGTCGTCGGAGGGGAGGTAGTCGGCCCCCGCGGCCGTCGACCATGCGTCCAACTCGGCCTCATCAGTGGTGGCCGCAAGGAGGACCTGTACCTCGTCCGCGAGCGCGGCGGCTCGCCCTGGTGCGTCACCGAGGAAGGCCCGGACGGCGTCGTCGACGTGGGCGAACTCCTGGCGCCAGGACTGGTAGAGGTAGGTGGCGAAGCAGGCTCGCAGTGTCGGCAGATCTGCTGGGTCCACGAGCATCCCTGTCACTCCCTGCTGGGGGGCCCGCCTGTTTCGGCGATACCCAACAGGCCCTGGAGGTACTCCCGATGCGTGATGCCGTCGCCCGGGGGCCAGTACTGAGAACCGAGCCCTTCGAGGATGCGGCGGAGGTCGTCCTCGGAGTGGTCGCCGTCGAGAAGGGTCCGGACGTCCCTGGCAAGGGTGCTCGCCTTGTGCGGCTCCAACGCCAGGTACTCACGGGCGACGTCGTCGACAGTCGCGAAATCATCGGGCCAGTCCTGGTGCAGGAAGCCAGCTACGAACTCGGACAGGGTGGGCACAGCAGGGTGCATGCGGCGGCCTCTCAGGGCTCGGGGAAGGCGGTCAGGATACGAAAACCTTGAGGCATCTCTGGGTCCCGACGCAGGACGATCCGGAGTCCCCTGACTCGTTCCAGGAGCCCCCCGCGGTGCAGGACTGTCCCGCTGACATCGTCCATCACGCCTCGGTAGGTCCATGTGGCGTCGCTACCGCGGAGCCAATCGTCGATCGAGGCGCTGTGCTTCGACAGGACCCGGTGGAGGATCGCCTCGGCCGTGGGAAGGTCGTCGAAGGACCCGACCATGGAGCGTGTCGGTTCGCGGTCGAGTCGTCCTTGGAGCCAGTCGGTCGAGCGGCCCACGTGCCGCTCGATCGTGTGCGACCCGCGCACCTCGTGCGTGCGCAGCCACCCTGGGCCGGGGTCCCAGGGCCTGGGAGCGACGACCCGGATCTGCCCCGCCTCGTCGGAGAGCCCACCGGAGCGGGCGTAGCGGAACTTCTCCAGCCGGCCGCGGGCGATGGTGACGCGGACGGCGGCGTTGCGCACGGAGGCGGCGAGCACCTCGTTGGCGGCCCGCAGCCGGGCCGCCACGGCGAGGACGTCGGGGGTGATGGCGGCGACGCGGGTGCCGGTGAGGGCGGTGGCGCCGACGGTGCCGCCTCCGCCGGTGACGGAGTTGAGGAGCATGCCGGCGCCCTGGATGACGACGGTCTCGGCCAGCAGCTGCACGACGAGGGCGACGACCTCGGCCCGGTGGGACTCGACCTGGTCGGCGTACTGCTCGCAGGCTCGGCCCAGACCGTAGGCCTCCTCGGCGATCGCGGCGAGCTGGTCGGAGACCTCCTGGCAGGCGTCGACGGCGAGCGGGATCTCGGGGGACACCTCGCCCTCGAGGCCCCGGACCGCCGCGCCGCAGTCGGAGGTCAGGTCGGCGACGGCGCGCGCGCAGTCGACCCACGTGGCGCCCGCGGTGCGCAGCTCGCCGACGTCGGCGCTGGGCCACGCGAAGCCCTGGATCAGGTCGATCACCCAGCCCAGCCCCGTGGGGACGGCCGACCAGTCACCGCCGAGGGCGGTGGGCGGCGGCGAGGGCATCGCCGCGACCCAGCCCAGGTCGCCCGGCCCGCCGGCGGGGGAGACCTCGCCGTCGGGCGCGACGACCGCCCCCGGCACCACCACGCCGCGGAGCACGGCCCCGGCCTCGGCCCGCTCGTGCTCGGCGCGTGACGTCGCGGTGAGCCGACCCAGGCAGGCCAGCGCCGTCACGCAGTCGCCGAGCCCGGCGACGACCTCGGCGGCTGCTGTGTCGTAGGCCGCTGCGAAGTCGGCGGAGGTGGCGTCGTCGCCGGCCATGCCGCCGAGACCGGCGAGGGCGTCGGTGAGGTCGTCGAGGTGCTCCGCACAGCGGCGGTTGCCGGTGGCCAGGGCGTGCTCGGCGGTGAGGAAGCCCGCGCCGTCGACGTCGATCCTCACCGCACGGCCCCCCAGGCCGCGAGGTTGGAGGCGACCGCCGCCTCGTAGCGGTCGTGGGCCAGGCCCGCAGCCGTGCGCAGGTCGGCGAGCGCCCCCCGCATCTCCTCGTACGCCGCGGCCCAGCGCGCATGCGCCTGGTCGTGCGCATCGGCGGCGGCGCCCGTCCACGCGGCGTCCAACCGCGCCACCCGGGCCGCGACGCGGTCGAGCGCCGCGTCGAGCTCGCGCTGGGTCGCACCGGCCGCGTCGACGACCCGCTGGAGCTCCGCGAGGTCGACCCGGAAGCCGCTCACCGGGAGCCTCCGACGCCGCTCCCGTCGAGCCGGGCCGCCAGCGCTGCGAGTCCGTCGGCCACACCGACGTCGAGGTCGGTCACGTCGCGGTGGTGCCGCGCGATCCGGTCGGCGGTCTCGTCGAGGGCCGCGACGACCGCGTCGGCCGCCCCGGCCCAGTCGGCCCAGGCGACCGCGAAGGAGTCGGCGGCCCGGCCGCGCCACACGGCGTCGAGGAGCCCGTCGACCTCGCGGCCGAGGCGGGCCCGCGACCGGGCGAGGTCGGCGGCGGTGTCGCGCAGGTCGGCGACCGCGGCCTCGGTGGCCGCGTGGTCGAGGGCCAGCGTGCCGGCGGGGCCGGCGGGGGCGTCGAGGTGCATCGGATCTCCCGAGAGGTCGTCGTAGGACCACCCTGACCCGAGGGGGAGCGCCGCGACAGCCCCGGTCGCCGATCTGTGGAAAACCCCGCGGGAGGGGTCAGACGAGGTCGCCGGGGTCGGCCGGCACGTCGACCGACTGCGAGCGCAGCGCGTCGAGGGGGATGATCTCGAGGGCCCGCTCGCTGGTCGCGGCGAGCACGACGGGGGCCGCGACGCCGTCGTGGAGCGCCTGGAGCCAGCGCACGGCCACCACGCACCAGCGGTCGCCGGGGTGCAGCCCCGGGAAGCCCCACTCGGGGCGCGGGGTGGCCAGGTCGTTGCCGACCGAGCGCTGGTGGGCGAGGAACTCCTCGGTCATCACCGTGCACACCGCGTGCAGGCCCACGTCGGCCGGGCCGCAGGTGCACGTGCCGTCGCGGTGGAAGCCGGTCATGGGCTCGGTGCCGCACGGCTCGAGCTCGCCGCCGAGCACGTTGAGCTCCGGTGTGCCCTCGGGTCGCATGGCGTCACTGTCGCAGGTCGGGTGGCTCCGCGGACAGGGTTCGCGGAGACCGCCCCCCGCTGTCACGGTCAGCGCCCGACCATCACCCCGACCGGCTCGGGGGTGAAGCCGGGGAAGACCTGGGCGGCGGAGGCGTCGGTGCGCGACAGGACGACCTCGGAGAGCACCGAGCGGAAGTCGGTGGTGACGGTGAGGTCGGCGTCGAGGGAGTTCTCCAGACCGGGCCAGCGGCCGTAGTAGCGCCCGCCCTTGACCCCGGCGCCGGCGAGGAACATGACGTTGCCCCAGCCGTGGTCGAGGCCGTAGTTGGAGTTCTCCGACACCCGTCGGCCGAACTCCGAGATGGTCAGCAGGGTGACCCTCTCGCGCATCGAGCCGAGGTCGGCGAAGAAGGCGGCGATCGCGGTGGCCAGGTCGTTGGCGTTGTACTTCATCGCGCCCCAGTCGAGGGTGCCGAGGTCGGCGTGCATGTCCCACTCGCCCTGGTCGACGGTGACCAGGGAGACGCCGACGTCGCCGCGGATGGTGCGGGCGACGGCGGCCAGCGCCCGGCCCAGGTCGCTGTCGGGGTAGGCCGCGCGGTTCTCCGGCTCGGCGCGCACGGGGCCGAGGTCGGCCACGGCCGCCATCGCCGAGCGCATGCCACGGGCCATCGGGGCGGTGGAGGAGCCCCACATCTGCGACAGCGAGCGCAGCCGGGCCTGGTCGGTGTCCCACTGGTCGTTCCCGGCGACGACGGCGTCGGAGATGTTGCGCAGCGACATGATCGGCTGCTCGCCGTAGAGCGAGGCCGGTGGGGAGGAGGAGCCGATGCTGACGCCCTGGAGCGGCGAGTCGCCGTCGAGGCCGCCGAGCAGGCGGTTGAGCCAGCCGCTGCGCACGCTCGAGCCCGGGTTGGCGTCCTCGACCAGCTCCATGGCCGCGAAGTGTGACCGGTTGACCACGGCCATGCCCGTGGCGTGCACGGCGGCGAGCTCTCCCGACTGCCACATCGGGAGCAGGGGCGCGAGGTTGGGGTGCAGCCCGAAGAAGGCGTCCTTGCCCAGCAGCTTGGCCGCGGGCACGGCGATGCGGGGGCGCGCGGCGTAGTAGGCCGGGTCGCCGTGGGGCACGACGAGGGAGAGCCCGTCGGCGGCACCGCGCATCGACAGCACGACCAGCACCGAGCCGTTCGGCGCCGGCGCGACCCCGGCGGCCATGGCCGGCGCGGCGCCGTAGGTGACCATCGCCGAGCCCACGGCGTACGCCGCGCCCGTGAGCCCCAGCCCGCGCAGGAAGCCGCGGCGCGAGAGCGCGGTGGCGGCGGCGTAGTCGGGGCACCCGCACGGGTCGCCGGTGCGGGAGGCGGTGCGGGCAGCAGCAGTCGTCATCGTCGTCACGCTCACCGGAGGTAGTGGTCGGGGTGGTCGAGCAGAGCAGCGAGCAGGCGCGGAAAGTGCCACTTCATCAGCGCGTGGTCGGCGGTGATGGTGGCGTCGGGGGCGATGCCGGTGGCCGTGCACGCGCCCTGGAGCAGCGAGGCGGAGGACGGACGGGCGTGCACGCGGCGGGCCATGTGGTCGACCAGGTCGCGGAAGACGATCGGGAACTCCGGCACCCACTCGGTGGGCTTCTTGTAGGTCGTGCCGTGCTCGGGCCACCACCCGCCCGACATCGACCAGTGCATGGCCATCGAGGCCAGGGCGCGGGCCGGGGAGTCCCAGGCGGCGTTGGTGAGCGGCTGTCCGTCGGGGCGGGGCCAGGCGAAGGGCTTGAGCCCGATGGTCTCCGACTGCCAGATCATGGCGTTGGCGGCGGCCTCGCCGTCGCTGGGCGGCTCGAGGGGCAGGCCGAGCGCGCGGTAGGTCGCGACGACGTCCTCGGCGGGGTCGCGCAGCTTGGTGCGCCGCGAGGTGCGGAACTCGCGGCTGTTGACCAGCTTCATCAGCACCGGCTTGATGGCGGTGTCGTTGGCCAGGTAGGTCGCGGCCAGCCTCTCCACCAGCGCGTCGCTGGGGGTGTCGCTGACGAAGCGCAGCGCCAGCTTGCGCGCGATGCGCCGCGCCGTGGCGGGGTGGTGGGCCAGGTGCACGAGGTAGGCCCGCACGACCTCGCGCCCATCGGCGGCGGCGTTGTCGTGGCTGAAGCCCGCCACCTGCACCGGCCCGGTCCAGTGGTCCTCGGGGCGGTAGGTGGCGGCCCAGGTGCGCCACAGGTCGACGCGGTAGCCGGTGAGGATCCGCGCGGAGGCCTTGACGTCGTCCTCGGTGTAGTTGCCGACCCCGAGGGTGTGCAGCTCGAGCAGCTCGCGGCCGAGGTTCTCGTTGGGGTGGGCCTTGGTGGAGGTCGCGCCGTCGAGGAAGATCAGCATCGAGGGGTGGGTGATCGCCTCGACCAGCATCTCGTCGAAGCGCCCGAGCGCGTGGCGCCGCATGATCTCGCCGTAGGGCGCGCGCCACACCGCCTGCGCGTCGCCGATCGCCGGCACGTGGAGGTGGCCCTCCCAGAACTCCGTCATCACCTCGAGCACCTGCTGGCGCGAGGTGATGCGCCGCGCCATCGCCCGGCGCGCGTAGTCGTACATGACCTCCCACGTGCCGCGGACGTCGGTGATCTGGCGCTGCCAGAGGTCGGCGGGCCCGCGGTGGAGGTCGGGCCACCAGTCGGCGAGGGCCTCGGCGCGGGCGGAGTCGGCGGTGGCGAGCTGCTCGCGGAACCACGCCATGCCGCCGCCGGCGGCCTTGACCTCGGCGGTGAGCTCGGGCGTGACGCCGTAGGAGAAGCGGGTGACCAGATGGCGGGCGCCGGCGCCCAGGACGGGCGTGCGGGCGTAGCGGCCGGGGGCGTAGGTGGCACTCACGAGGCGGGGGGTCCTCATCCGTGGGGTGGTGCGGCGGGGGTGCGGGTGATGGCGCGGGGGTGCTGCAGGGGGGTTGTCGAGGGGGGCGACACGGTGATCTTCGGCCGCGACGCGCCGAGGCGGAGGGATCGGCCCCAGAAGGGGCCGTCAGGCGGGCGGCATGGCCCGGACGGGCCATGCCCGGGTGGCCCGGTCGGGTCACCCGCAGGAGGTGGGTGGGGTGCGGTCGAGCCGTTCGTGGCACCGGTGTCGCCGAACGGCGCATGGAGCGTCGCGACGTGGGTACGTTGCGACCGTCCAGCCCGCGGCGCCACGCCACGGGCCTGCCCCCGGTCACGAGGATCCCCCCATGAGCGACAGCACCCCGTCAGCCCCGCCCCCGCCGCCCGAGGGCTACCGCCCCCCGCCGCCGGCCGGCTCGCCCTCCTCCTACGGCGCGCAGCCGCCCTCGCCGTACGGCGGCTACGGCGCGCCCGCGACCTACGGCGCCCCGGGCGGCGCGCCCCTCGGCAAGGTCCGCGGCACCGGCGTCTGCATCGTGCTGGCCATCGTGACCTTCGGCATCTACTCCCTCTACTGGTACTTCAAGACCCACGAGGAGATGAAGCAGCACAGCGGCCAGGGCGTCGGCGGCGGCGTGGCCCTGATCCTGGCCCTCTTCGTCGGGTTCGTGATGCCCTACCTCACCGCCAGCGAGGTCGGCGGGCTCTACAAGCGCCGCGGCCAGGAGCCGCCGGTCAGCGGTCTCACCGGCCTGTGGTACTTCCCCGGCATGTTCATCCTCGTCGGCCCGATCGTGTGGTTCGTGAAGACCAACGGCGCCCTGAACCGCTACTGGGAGTCGCTGGGCGCCACCCGCGACTGACCCGCACCACGCACGGAACACCCGGGACGCTCCCGGGGTTGGCCCGACGTACCCCCGTCACCGACCCCAGGAGCGTCTCCCCGTGCCCACCTCCGAGCTGTTCACCCCGATCACCCTGCGCGGCGTCACCGTGCGCAACCGGGTCTGGGTGGCGCCGATGTGCCAGTACTCCTCCGTCGACGGCCTGCCCGACGACTGGCACCTGGTGCACCTCGGCTCCTTCGCCCGCGGCGGCGCCGGCCTGGTGATGACCGAGGCCGCGGCCGTGGTGCCCGAGGGGCGCATCACCCCGCAGGACGCCGGCATCTGGGACGACGCCCAGCGCGACGCCTGGCGCCGGGTCGTCGACTTCGTGCACGGCCAGGGGGCCACGGCGGCGGTCCAGCTCGCCCACGCCGGGCGCAAGGCCTCCGCGGCCCGCCCCTGGGCCGAGGGCCAGGTGGCCTCCGACGCCGAGGGCGGCTGGGAGCCGGTCGGCCCGTCGGCCGAGGCCTTCCCGGGCCTGCGCGACCCCCGCGCGCTGACGGTCGCCGAGATCGAGCAGGTCGTGGAGGCCTTCGGGGCCGCCGCGGTGCGCGCCGTCGAGGCCGGCTTCGACGTCGTCGAGGTCCACGCCGCCCACGGCTACCTGCTCCACGAGTTCCTCTCCCCGCTCTCCAACCACCGCGACGACGAGTACGGCGGCCCCTTCGAGCACCGCGCCCGCCTCCTGCTCGACGTCGTACGCCGGGTCCGCGCGGCCGTCGGCGAGGACGTGCCGCTGCTGGTGCGCATCTCCGCGACCGACTGGGCCGAGGGCGGCTGGGACGCCGACTCCTCGGTGCGGCTCGCGGGGCTGCTGCGCGAGGCGGGCGTCGACCTGGTCGACACCTCCTCGGGCGGCAACCTGCGCGTCGACATCCCGGTGGAGCCGGGCTACCAGGTGCCGTTCGCGGCCCGGATCCGCGCCGAGGCCGGCATCGCCTCGGGTGCGGTGGGCCTGATCACCGAGCCCAAGCAGGCCAACGACGTCATCGCCGAGGGCTCCGCCGACGTGGTGCTGCTGGCCCGCGAGCTGCTGCGCGACCCGCACTGGCCGCTGCGCGCGGCCCACGAGCTCGGGGTCGAGCCGGGGGAGGGCGTCGACTGGCCGGTGCAGTACCGCGCGGGATCCGCCGGCTGGTGAGGCCGGCTGGTGAGGCCCGGCCGCTCAGAGCACCGAGCGGTAGACCTCCACCGTGCGGGCCGCGATGGCGCCCCAGCTGAAGGACTCGATGGCCCGCTGCCGGCCGGCGCGCCCCAGGGCGGCGGCGCGGTCGGGGTCGGAGACGACCTCGACGAGCGCCGCGGCGAAGTCGGCGACGTAGCGGTCGGGGTCGAGCGGCGTGCCGGTGCCGTCGGTGGCCTGCTCGATGGGCACCAGCCGGCCGGTGGCGCCGGCCCCGGCGCCGTCGACGACGACCTCGGGGATGCCACCGGTCGCGGTGGCCACCACCGCGGTCTCGCAGGCCATCGCCTCGAGGTTGACGATGCCCAGCGGCTCGTAGATCGAGGGGCACGCGAAGGCGGTGGCGGCGCTGAGCAGGGCGACCACGTCGGCGCGCGGCAGCATCTCGCGGATCCACACGACGCCGTCGCGCTCGGCGGCCAGGCCGGCCACCAGCGTCTCGACCTCGGCCTGGATCTCCGGGGTGTCGGGGGCCCCGGCGCACAGCACGATCTGCACCTCGGGCGGCAGCTGCGCCACCGCGCGCAGGAAGAGCGGCAGCCCCTTCTGCCGGGTGATCCGGCCGACGAAGACGACCGAGGGCCGGTCGGGGTCGACGCCCTGGGCCCGCACCCGATCGGGGGCGTGCACGGGGGCCCACAGGTCGGTGTCGATGCCGTTGTGCACGGTGTGCACGCGGTCGGGGTCGACGGCGGGGTAGGAGCGCAGCACGTCCTCGCGCATCGCGGCCGACACCGCGATCACCGCGGCCGCCGCCTCGTAGGAGGTGCGCTCCACCCACGACGACAGGGCGTAGCCGCCCTCGAGCTGCTCGGCCTTCCAGGGCCTCATCGGCTCCAGGGAGTGCGCCGAGACGACGTGCGGCACGCCGTGCAGCAGCGAGGCGAGGTGGCCGGCCATGTTGGCGTACCAGGTGTGGGAGTGCACCAGGTCGCTGCCGGCGCACCCCTGCGCGATGGCGAGGTCCACGCCCAGGGTGCGCAGGGCCGGGTTGGCGCCGGCGAGCTCGCCCAGGTCGGCGTACGACGAGGTGCCGGGCTCCTCGCGCGGGGCGCCGAAGGCGTGGACCCGGGTGTCGGGCCCGTCGGGCATCGCGCGCAGCGCGCGCACCAGCTCGGCGACGTGCACCCCCGCCCCGCCGTAGATCTCCGGGGGGTACTCCTTGCTCAGGACGTCGACTCGCACGCAGAGGAACCTACTCGCCCCGGGGGCGACACGCCCCGCGGGAACAGCGCCCGTGGACGCCGGGTTGGGGCGGGCATGAGCACCCGCCCCGTGAAGGTCCCCGACGCCAGCCACCCGATCTCGGTCACCGCCACCGGCCAGCCCGTCACCGTCAGCGTCGACGGTCACGTGGTCGCGCGCACCGACGCCGCGCTCAGCCTGGCCGAGGCGGGCTACCCGCCCGTGCAGTACGTGCCGATCGGCGACGTCGACCCGCTCGTGCTGACCCGCACCGAGCACGCCACCTACTGCCCCTACAAGGGCGAGGCCGGCTACTACAGCCTCGTGGTCGGGGGCCGCACGCTGGAGAACAAGGTGTGGACCTACGACACGCCCTATCCCGCGGTCGCCGAGATCGCCGGTCACGTCGCCTTCTACCCCGACGTCGTCGACGTGCGCGTCGGCTGACCTGCCCAGCCGGGGGTCCGGGGCGTTACGGTGACGCCATGAGCGCCTCCCGCAAGAAGGTCCTGGCCATCGTGCTCGCCGGCGGTGAGGGCAAGCGACTGATGCCGCTCACCGCCGACCGGGCCAAGCCCGCGGTGCCCTTCGCGGGCATCTACCGCCTCATCGACTTCGCCCTGTCCAACGTCGTCAACTCCGGCTACCTCCAGGTCGTGGTGCTGACGCAGTACAAGAGCCACAGCCTCGACCGCCACGTCACCCAGACGTGGCGCATGTCGACCATGCTCGGCAACTACGTCACCCCGGTGCCGGCCCAGCAGCGCGTGGGCAAGCACTGGTACCTCGGCAGCGCCGACGCGATCTACCAGTCGCTCAACCTGATCAAGGACGAGAAGCCCGACATCGTCGTCGTGGTCGGGGCCGACCACGTCTACCGCATGGACTTCTCCCAGATGGTGGCCCAGCACGTCGAGAGCGGCGCGGCCTGCACCGTCGCGGCGATCCGGCAGCCGATCTCGCTGGCCGACCAGTTCGGCGTGATCGACGTCGTGCCCGACGAGCCGAGCCGCATCCGCGACTTCCTCGAGAAGCCCACCGACCCGGTGGGTCTGCCCTCCAGCCCCGGCGAGGTGCTGGCCTCGATGGGCAACTACGTCTTCGACGCCGACGCGCTCGTCGAGGCCGTCACCCGCGACGCCACCACGCCCGGCTCCAAGCACGACATGGGCGGCGACATCGTGCCGGCCTTCGTGCGCCGCTCCCAGGCCGGCGTCTACGACTACCGCGACAACGTCGTGCCCGGCGCGACCGACCGTGACCGCGGCTACTGGCGCGACGTCGGCACGCTCGGGTCCTACTACGCCGCCCACATGGACGTCGTCTCCCCGCTGCCGGTCTTCAACCTCTACAACTTCGACTGGCCGATCTACACCGCCTACGGCCCGCAGCCCCCGGTCAAGATCGTGCAGGGCGGCGACGGCACCAAGGCCGAGGTCGACGAGGCCGTGCTCTCGCCCGGGGCCGTGGTGACCGGCGGCGCGGTCAGCCGCTCGGTGCTCTCGCCCGCGGTGCGGGTGGAGTCCGGCGCCGAGGTCAGCGGCTCGGTGCTGCTCAACGGCGTGCAGGTCGGCGCCGGCGCGGTCGTGCGCAACGCCATCCTCGACAAGAACGTCGTGGTGCCCCCGGGCGCCCAGGTCGGCGTCGACCCCGAGGCCGACCGGGCCCGGGGCTTCGTGGTCGAGGACGGCCTCACCGTGCTCGGCAAGGACCAGCCCTTCCCGGCCTAGGTCGCGGGTGGCGGGGTCGTGGGGAGCAGCCCCGCGGCCCGCGCCGGCTCGGCGTAGGCCAGGGCGAGGGTCTCGGTGGTCTCGTGGGCGTTGAGCCCGCTGGGGTTGGGCACGATCCACAGCTCCGCGCCGGCCAGGGGCTCGGGCTGGCGGCCCTGCTGCGCGCGGGGCAGCGCGAAGGCGGTGCGGTAGGCCGTGACGCCGGCGACCGCGACCACGCGGGGGCGCACCCGCTCGACCAGCGCCGTGAGCCGCGCGGCGCCGGCGCGCAGCTCGGCGGCGCCGAGCTCGGAGGCCTTGGCGGTCGCACGGGGTGCGAGGTTGGTCAGCCCGATCCCGCGCTCGCGCAGCCGGTCGCGGTCGGCGTCGGTGAGGCCCGCGGCCGGGTCGACGGGGTGCTCGATCACCCCGGCGCGGAGCATCGCGGGCCAGAACCGGTTGCCCGGGTGGGCGAAGTGCGTGCCGGTCGCCGCGGTCCACAGGCCGGGGTTGATCCCGACCACGAGCAGCCGCACCGGGTGCGCGTCGTCGCCGAGCAGGTCGGGCACCTCCGCGTCGCGGAAGCCCTCCAGCTCGGCGCGGGTGAAGGTCTGCCGCGGGCTCACGCGCCGAGCCTGCCACGCCGGCGCCGGGTGCCCGCGGGAACCCCGCGCCGCGGGCTACCGTCGGAGCACCATGCGCCTCCTCCTCGGGACCCTGACCGTGCTCGTGCTCGCGTCGGGCTGCGCCGACGGCCAGACCTCGGGGTCGGCCGCCGACCCGGTCCGCGCGGGCGCGGAGCCCGAGGTCGTCGCGCTGCTGAGCGCCACGGCCGCGGGCGGCCGGCCGGGTGCGGGGCCGACCCACCTGCGCGGGCCGGGCGACGTGGCCGCGCTGGTCGCCGACCTGCGGGGGCCGCTGGTGGGCGAGGTGCGCCGTGCGGTCGAGGGCGCCGACGTGCCGCAGGGGAGCGAGCTGGTCGGCGGCGTCGTGGCGGTGGGCTGCGAGCCGGCCGAGGACGTCGCGGTGGAGGGCGCCGGTGAGGGGCTCCGGCTCACCGCCGCCCCCGCCCCCGCGACCGGTCGGGAGTGCCTCGCGCCGGTGACGACGGTGGCGCTGGTGCTGGTCGAGGAGCCGACCGACCGCTGAGCCGGCCGGGCCGGGATCAGCCCCGAGGGGCGACGTAGGTGACCAGGAGGCTGTTGGCCACCGAGCGCTGGACGTCGTCGGAGGGCTCGTTCTCGACCGCCAGCCCGCCGTCGCCCTGCTCGGCCACGAGGGTGGAGGAGCCGCCGCCGTCGAGGTTGAGCGCCTCGTCGGCGCCGAGGTCGATCATGAGGTCGGCCAGCTCGACCATGGTGTGGCCGCGGCTCTGCTGGGAGCGGCCGTCGACCACGAGCACGAGCACCTCGCCGGTGTCGGCGTCGATGCCCACCGCCGTGCGCGGGTGCATCTCGCGGTCGTCGACGACCTGCACCACCCCGTCGTCGACGAGGAACTTGTTGCCGGTCACGACCATGCGCGGGGCGCCCTCGAGCGACCAGGTGGTGCGCACCGGCGTCCCGACCCGCAGCGCGCGCAGGGAGCGGGCCCCGTCGCCGCGCCCGACGAGCAGCCGGCCGTCGATCCTGGCCCCGGGCTGGAGGCGGGTGCGGTTGGCGACGACCCGGCCGTCGCGCACGACGACGAGTCGCACGTCCTCCTGCTGGCCCTGCACGACCTGGTAGCCCGGCGAGCGACCCCACCGGGGCGTGTAGATCCCGACCCCGCCGGGAGCCACGACGTGCGAGTTGAGGTTGGTGACGTCGATGCCGGGGCGGTCGACGACCGAGGCCCGCAGGCGGACCGTGCCGATGTGGGGTGCGCCGTGGGCGCCGAGGTAGAAGGCGGAGTTCCACCCCGAGGCACGGGCGTTCATGACGCCCCCGGCCTGCGAGCGGCCGACGCCGAGCGGGGCGCCCGTGCGGCCGATGTCGTAGAAGTCGCCGTTGACGGCGCCGACCGCGGCGGGCCGGTCCTGGGCCATGTCGAGCACGGTCTCGGTGGCGGCGACCCGGCCGGGGTTGGCGTAGTCGAGGCCCACCCCCCTCACCGAGGGGTCGACCACCAGCAGGTGCGCGCGGACCGGGCCGCGGGCGTCGGTCTGGCTCCACTCCCGCAGCTCGACCCCGGGGGCGACCTGGCGCACCGAGACGACGCTGCGGGTGAGGAGGCGGCGCTCGCCGGGGCTGACGGGCGCCGCCAGGGTGCCGGCGAAGCCGTCGGAGGTCTGCCGGTCGCGGCCCTCGCCGGCGGCGGTGCCGGGCCGGGTCGCCGGGGCCGAGCTCCCGGCAGGGCTCGGGTCAGGACTCGCGGAGCCGGCGGGAGCGGGGTCGTCGGGGGTCGCCAGGGCCGGGGCACCGAGGGCGAGCAGCCCGCTCAGCGCCGCGGCAGCCAGGGGTCGGGAGACGCGCACGGCATGAAGGCTAAGCCTCTCACCCGTGCTCGCGGGGCAGATGCGCCACAGTTCCCTCCAGCACCACGCGGCCCGGCCGCCTCAGGAGCAGGGCACCGAGCCCAGGCGGGCCAGACCCTCGCGGTCGCCCTCGCCCAGGGTGGTGCGCCCCAGGTTGTCGGCGTTCATCAGCTCCTCCGGGTCGTCGACGTGGCCCAGGCCCACGACGTGGCCGAGCTCGTGCACCAGGATGGCGCGCATCTGCTCGCGCCCGCCCGGCTCGTCGGCGAGGCGGTCGTAGACGTCGGTGTCGAGGGCGACCATGCCGGTGACGTAGTAGCGCCGGCCCAGGCCCTGGCTGGTCGCGCTGCCGCCGAGCCCGGCGACGTCGCCGGCCAGGCGCGGCACCTCCTCGGCGTCCGACCAGCCGATGAGCACCGGCGCGGGCCGGCCGAGCAGGCTCTCGCGCCGCTCGAAGTCGCGGTCGTCGGTCACTCCCTCGTCGCTGAACCGGAAGCCCGTGGCCCCCTCGATCTCGGCCACCGACTCCGAGACCAGCACCTCCCAGTCCTGCGGCGCCCCGGCGGGGTTGACCACGTAGGTGATCGGCTCGCAGGGGTTCCAGCTCACCGGCTGGCGGCCCCCGCGCTGGGTGAGGCTGAAGTCGTAGGACCCGCCGGTGTCCTCCACGCCCACGAGGTCGCCCAGCCGGTCGTTGCGACCCAGCAGGTCGCGCATCCGGTTGCCGAAGGCGCCCGGGTCGCGCATCAGCAGCAGCGTGGTCACCACGACCGCCACCAGCAGCCCCGGCAGCACCGGCCCGTGGGTGCGGCGCTCGCGGCGCGGCCCCGACGTACGCCGGCGCGCGCCCCACGGCTCCCGCACGGGTCGGTGGGTCGGGCTCGCCCCCAGGCCGTGGGACTGGTCGAGACGGTCGAGCTCGCGCAGGCGCCGCTCCATCTCCCTGGCCCAGCGGTGTCGCACTAGGGTCGGCGGCGTGCCGGTGTGGAACACCTTCGTGGAGGGCGACAACCTCGCCGTCCTGCGGGCGTGCGCCGCGCGCGGCGAGGCCTTCGACCTGGTCTACATCGACCCGCCCTACAACACCGGGCACGCCTTCGCCTACGCCGACGACCGCCGCGGCGCGCCCGGGGAGGGCCGCCACGTAGCCTGGACCGCCTTCATGCGCCCGCGCCTCGAGGCGGCCCGCGACGTGCTCGCCGGCACCGGGGCGCTCTTCGTCAGCATCGACGACCACGAGGCGGCGCACCTGCGGCTGCTGCTCGACGAGGTGCTGGGCGAGGAGGGCTTCCTGGCCCAGGTCGTGGTCAACCTCAACCCCAAGGGCCGCCAGCTCGGCGGCGGCTTCGCCACCAGCCACGAGTACCTGCTGGTCTACGCCCGCGACCCGCGCCGCTGCGTGCTGCAGGCCAGCAGCCCCGACACCGTCGACGAGCGCGACTTCCCGCTCACCGACGCCGCGACGGGGCGGCGCTTCCGGCACCTGCCGCTGCGCAACACCAACAAGAAGTTCAACCCCACCACCTCCCGCACGCTGCACTTCGCGGTGTGGGGCGACCCGGTCACCGGCCGCGTCGCCACCACGCCCTTCGACGGCGCGGTCGAGATCGAGCCCGTCTTCGGCGACGGCCGGCCCGCGGTCTGGCGCTGGAGCCGCCCGCTCATCGACCAGCGCCCCGACGACCTGGTCTGCCGCACCGTCAACGGCGTGCGCGGCCCGCGGGTCGACGTCTTCCAGCGCGACTGGCTGCACCCGGGCCGGCGCAAGAAGCTGACCACGATCTGGCTGGCCGAGGAGGTGGGCTCCACCGACACCGCGGTGGCCGAGCTCAAGGAGCTGGTGGGCCACGTCTTCGAGTCGCCGAAGCCGACCGGCCTGCTGCGCCGCGTGCTCGCCACGATGCCCGCCGACGCGCGGGTGCTCGACTTCTTCGCCGGCAGCGGCACCACCGGCCACGCGGTGGCGCTGGCCAACGCCGCCGACGGCGGCACCCGCACCTGCACGAGCGTCGACGTGGCCGCGCCGACCCGCGTCGGGTCCAACGCCCACGCCGCGGGCCTGGCCACGGTCGCCGACATCACCCGGGCGCGGCTGCGCGCCGTGGCCGAGCGCGTCGGCGGCGGGCTGGAGGAGCGGGTCGAGCCACCCTCCTGACCCGCGGCCGACCCCGCGTCACTCCACGCCGGCGGCCTTCTCCAGGGCCGCGACCTCGTCCTCGAGGAAGGTCAGCAGCCGCTGCAGGTGCGGCACGGTGCGGCGGCAGCCGGTGAGGCCGAAGGCCATCTGGCCGTCGTAGGAGGTGCAGGTGATGTTGAGGGCCATGCCGTTGATCGGGATCGACAGCGGGTAGACCCCCGTCATCCGCGCGCCGTTCCAGTAGTGGGTCGTGCGGGGGCCCGGCACGTTGCTGATGATGAGGTTGTAGGGCGAGCGGACGATGCCCTGCATCCGCAGCAGCGGCGGGATGATCGCCGGCGCCTGGCCCATCGCGGTCATCGCGATGATCTGCGTCGGCGTCATCGACGACAGCGCCTCCTTGCCGTCGACCATGGAGCGGTGGATGCTGCGCAGCCGGTCGGCCGGGTCCTCGAGGTGGGTGGCCAGCTGGGCCAGCACCGCGCCCACGGCGTTGCCGCCGTCGGCGGAGGCGATGTGGGAGGACTTCGCGTTCAGCCCCACCGGCACCATCGCCACCATCGGCTGGTCGGGCAGCGCGTCGAGCTCGAGCAGGTAGGCGCGCATCGCGCCGCTGCACATCGCGAGCACCACGTCATTGAGGGTCGTGCCGGTGGCCCGGCCGATGGCGTGCAGCCGCTCGATCGGCCAGTCCTGGGCCGCGAAGCGTCGGGCGCCCGTGATCGGGCGGTTGAACATCGTGCGCGGAGTGCGCAGCGAGACCGTGGTCGTCTCGTTGCGCACCCCGCGGGCCAGGGTCCGCACCAGGGCCGAGGGCATGCCCGCGGCCTCGGCGCTGATGCCCAGCGCCGTGCGCGCCGCCCGCAGCGGCAGCTCGGCGAGGCTGCGGTCGCGGGTGGTGGCCAGCGCCTTCGAGCGGGTGGGCGGGCGGTAGCCCCACGGCGCGGGCATGTCGCGCTCGTCGGGGTCGGTGCCCAGCACGCTCTGGAGCAGGCGCATCGCCGAGACGCCGTCGACCAGCGCGTGGTGCGACTTGGTGTAGAGCGCCACCTTGCCGTCGGCCAGGCCCTCGATGACGTGCGACTCCCACAGCGGGCGCTCCCAGGCCAGGCGCGTGGAGTGCAGCCGCGAGCACAGCTCGAACAGCTCGCGGTAGCGGCCCGGCTCCGGCAGCGCGCTGTGGCGCACGTGGTGCTCCACGTCGAAGTCCTCGTCGGGCACCCACACCAGCTGGCCCGCGGTGCGCAGCGAGCGGTGGGGGCGCTTGAGGAAGAGCGGTGCGATCTCCTCGACGTCGCGCATCTGCTCGTACATCTCGCGCACGTAGTGCGGGCCCGCACCGGCCGGCTTCTCGAAGAGCTGCAGACCGCCCACGTGCATCGGCATGTGCCGGTTCTCGGCCAGCAGGAACGCCGTGGCGGTGGGGTCGATCGGAGTGACCACGAGAGGGCCTTTCGCTGGCAGGGGGCTGCTAGGCGGCGGCCCGGGGGCCAGGATGTCTCGCCGTGACGGTCGCCACAAGGTGAACGGTGAACTCCCGGTGAAGTGACGCCGGCCCGCGGGCGGTGTGCGTCACCCCGGCTGAGGGGTTCCCCTCGTCCTCGCGCGCGGGTCTTGCCGGGCCCCGGCGGCGGCCGCAGGCTCGACGTACGCCGTCCCTCCGACTCCCGGGAGCCCTCGTGGTCCGCCGTCTCCTACCCTCCGTCCTCGTCTCCGCGGCCCTCGCCGTGGGCGCGGTCGTGCTGCCGAGCGCGGCGCACGCCGCCGACTACTCCGCGCCGCTGCGCACCGCCGTCAGCGACCTGCCGACCGCCACCGAGGTGCGCACGGGCTACTCCCGCGACCTGTTCACCCACTGGATCGACGCCGACGGCGACGGGTGCAGCACCCGCAACGAGGTGCTCATCAGCGAGGCCGACGACCCGGTCACGGTCGGCTCGGGCTGCGCGCTGTCGGGCGGGCGCTGGTACTCCTACTACGACGGCGCGTCGTGGACCGCCACCTCCGACGTCGACATCGACCACATGGTGCCGCTGGCCGAGGCATGGGACTCCGGCGCCCGCACCTGGTCGAGCGCGACCCGCCAGGCCTACGCCAACGACCTCGGCGACCACCGCTCGCTGGTCGGGGTCACCGACAACGTCAACCAGGCCAAGAGCGACCAGGATCCCGCCGAGTGGCTGCCGGCCCAGCAGGTGTGCCGCTACGTCTCGGAGTACGTCGCGGTCAAGCACCGCTGGCGGCTCAGCGTCGACGCGGCGGAGAAGGCGGCGCTGGTCTCCGTGGCCGACGGCTGCACCAACACCACGCTGACCGTCGCCCTCGCCCGCTGAGCCCGGCCGGACCCGGCCCGCCCGGCCCGCCCCGGCCCACGAGTCGTCCACAGGCGCTCGCGCCCGTCGGTCCCTCCCCAGCCGGCCGCGGGCCGGGCCCGGCGGGGCCCGGATCTCCCTAGCGTCGTGGTCGACACCGGATCCCACCGGTGCGCGACCCTCGGGAGAGACACCATGACCAGCTCCACCCTGCGCCTGGCCGTCGCGGCGGCCGGCCTCACGCTCGCCGCCACCGCCGGCTCCCTCGTCGGCGTGGCCGCGGCCCAGGCCGACCCCACCCCGCCGGCGCCCGACACGATCGTCAAGGTCACCGGCGACGCCCAGACCGGCTTCGGCATCAAGTACTACGACGGCAGCTCCGACTTCCCCCCGCGCCTGCGCGAGGCGCTCGACGACTGCGCCGACTACCCCGCCCGGATCGGCCAGGCGCGCTGCCGCACCAAGGTCAAGACGTGGTACCGCGACCTCGCCGACACCAAGCAGGCGCTGAAGTGGGCCCGGAGCGCGGCGTGAGGGCCCCGGCCCGGGCGGCCGCCCTGGTCGGCCTCGCCGGCGCCCTGGCCGGGGTCGGCCTGCTGCTGCCGGGCGCCAGCAACGGCACCCAGGCGCCGGCGCAGCCGCCGCCCGACACCATCGTCGAGGTGACCGGCGACGCCGCCAACGGCTTCGGCGTCCACCACTACGACGGCACCGCGCTCTACCCGCCCACCGACTCCGAGGCCGCGGCCGAGTGCGGGGAGTACGACACACGGGTCGCGCGGGTGCGCTGCCGCACCGAGGTGCGGGTCTGGTACCGCGACCTCGCCGACCTCCAGCAGGCCCTCGACTGGGCCCACCGCTAGGTCGTCCGCCCGCGCCGCTCCGGCCACGGCGGGGTCCCGGGTCTGGCACGATCAGGACCATGGAGGCCCCGCCGTTCGACCTCGTGTGGAGCCGCTCGCGCAGCTCGGCGCGGGTGCGGGTCGCCCGCTGGCGCTCCAAGCGCTGGCAGATCCTCCAGTGCGCGGTGGCCGCCGCCGTCGCCTGGCTCATCGCCAGCGACCTGCTGGGTCACGACGTGCCCGTCTTCGCACCCATCGCCGCGGTGGTCAGCCTCGGCACCTCCTACGGCCAGCGGCTGCGGCGGGTGGCGGAGGTGACGGCGGGCGTGGCCATCGGGGTGCTCCTGGCCGACCTGCTCATCGTCTGGCTCGGCGGCGGCGCCTGGCAGCTGGGGCTCATCGTGGCCCTCGCCATGACCGCAGCGGTGCTGCTCGACGCCGGCACCCTCTTCGTCAACCAGGCTGCGATCCAGTCGATCTTCGTCGTGGCCCTGCTGCCGGGGTCGGGCGCCTCGCTGACCCGGTGGACCGACGCCCTCATCGGGGGCGGCGTCGCCCTGGTGGCGGCCACGGTGGTGCCGGCGGCGGCGCTGCGGCGCCCGCGCGAGCAGGCCGCTGTCGTGCTGCGCAAGGTCGCCGAGCTCCTGCGCGGCGCCGCCGACGTCATGGTCGACGGCGAGGTCGAGCGCGGCATGGCCCTACTCGACGACGCCCGCAGCACCGACGCGCTCATCCGCCAGCTCCAGTCGGCGGCCGACGAGGGCATGGCCATCGTGGCGTCCTCGCCGTTCCGGGTACGGCACAAGCCGGGCATCCGGCGCATGGCGGAGCTGGTGGGCCCGATGGACCGCGCGATGCGCAGCACCCGGGTGCTGGTGCGCCAGGTCGCGGTCGCCGCCTACCACCGCCGACCGGTGCCCACCTCCTACTCCGCGCTGGCCCGCGACCTCGCCGACGCCGTCGACGTGGTGGTCGAGGAGCTCACCCAGGACCGCCAGCCCACCGCGGCGATGCCCGCGCTGCTGGCGGTGGGCATGGCCACCGGGTCGGTCGAGCGCGCCGAGGAGATGACCGCCGAGGTCGTGCTGGCCCAGCTGCGCTCCGTCGTCGTCGACCTGCTCATGCTCACCGGGCTCTCGCAGCTGGAGTCGACCGACGCGCTGCCCCCGCCGCCGCGCTGAGCCGGGCGGGCCGGGTCACAGCTCGGCGCGCAGCTCCTGCACCACCGAGTCGACGACCGCCACGAGGTCGCCGCCGGTGCGCTCGGCCACCGCCCGCTGGCGCTGGTAGGAGGCGCCGCGGCGGGGGATGTCACCGACCAGGGCGAGCTCCTCGGAGCAGCCCAGCCGCTCCGCCACCGGGGCGAGGCGCTCCAGCAGGTCGGCCAGGTCGTCGGTGACCAGGCGCTCGGTGGAGTGCTCGTCGAGGATCACGATGGCCTCGAGGCCGTAGCGCGCCGCGCGCCACTTGTTCTCCTGCACGTGCCACGGCGGCATGGTGGGCAGCTCCTCGCCGCCGGCCAGCCGGGTGTCGAGGTCGACCACCAGGCACTGGGTGAGCGCGGTCAGCGCCGCGAGGTCGGAGAAGGTGGAGACGCCGTCGCACACCCGGCTCTCGAGGGTGCCGAGGTGGGCGGCGGGCCGCACGTCCCAGCGGATCTCGGAGAGGTCGTCGATCACGCCGGTGGTGAGCTGGTCGTGGGCGAAGCGCTCGAACTCCTCCCAGGTCGCGAACTGGAAGGGCAGCCCGGCCGTCGGCAGCTGCTGGAACATGAGCGCCCGGTTGGAGGCGTAGCCGGTGTCGACCCCGGCCCAGATCGGGGAGGAGGCCGAGAGGGCCTGCAGGTGGGGGTAGTGGTTGAGCAGCGACGACAGCACCGGCATCACCCGGCGCCGCTCGGGCAGGCCGACGTGCACGTGCACGCCCCAGATCAGCATCTGCCGGCCCCACCACTGGGTGCGGTTGATGAGCTCCTCGTAGCGGTGGCCCTCGCTGAGCTGCTGGGTGGTCCAGGAGGCGAAGGGGTGGGTGCCACCGCCGTAGAGGTCCACGCCCAGCTCGTCGGCGGCCGGCACGACCGCCTCCAGGGTGGCGCGCAGGTCCTCGACGGCGTCCCCGACGGTGTCGCAGATGCCCGTCACCGCCTCGACGGTGTTGCGCAGCAGCTCCTTGTGGAGCCGCTCGGGGTGGGGCAGCCGGGGCCCGGCGAGGGCGGAGAGGTCGGCGGCGCAGTGGGTCAGGTCGCGGTCGGTCTTGTCGACCAGCGCGAGCTCCCACTCCACCCCGAGCGTGGGGGTCGGCGACCCGTGGAAGTCGATGCGCACGCGCCCAGCGAACCACACGGGCGGCGTGAGGCAGATCGCAGCGGCGGAGTTTGGCCAGCCCGGGGCAGGCCCTGCGAGCATCGCGGCCATGTCGGAGAACCGTGAGCTGAACCTGACCCTGGACTTCTGTCTCCGGGTGGGGGAGGTGCTGCTGTCCTCGGGTGCCGGCGCGGCCGACGTGACCGCGACGATGCTCTCGCTGGCGCGCGCCCTCGGCTTCTGGCAGGCCGAGTGCGACATCACCTTCACCTCCCTGGAGATGTCGCACCAGACCAGCCCCGACGAGCCCCCGGTGATCGCGACGCGCCAGGTCAAGCAGCGGGTCATCGACTACCAGCACCTCACCCGCGTCGACCACCTCGTGCGCGACGTCCTGCGCGAGGACCTCGACCTGCGCCAGGCCCGGGCCGAGCTCGGCCGCATCGTCTCCACCGGTCACGACCGGCCCCGCTGGGCCGTCACCGGGGCCTGGGCCGCGATGAGCGCCGGCGTGGCGATGCAGCTCGGCGGCGACGCGGCCGTGGTCGTGCTGGCCTTGCTCAGCGCGGTCACCATCGACCGGCTCCAGCTGCGCATGGCCAAGCGCCGGATGCCGGCCTTCTACCAACAGGTCGCCGGTGCGGGCGCCGCGACGCTGATCGCCGCGGCCGCCGCGGCCAGCCCGCTGAGCATCGACGTCTCGCTGGTGATCACCGCCAACATCGTCATGCTGCTGGCCGGCGTCGGCTTCATGGGCGGGCTCCAGGACGCCCTGACCGGCTTCTACATCACCGCCGGCGCCCGTCTGACCGAGGCGATCCTGGCCACGGCCGGCATCATCGCCGGCGTCAGCGGCGGGCTCAGCCTGGCCAACGTGGTCGGTGTCCAGATCCCCGAGATCGACCCCGGCCGCGTCGACATCCAGAGCGTGGGGCTGATGATCGTGGGCTCGGCGCTGGCCGCTGCGGCCTTCGCCTTCGCCTCCTACTCCCCGGGGCGCATCCTCGCCCCGATCGCGGGCATCGCCGCGGTGGCCATGGGCATCTCGACGTCGCTGGCCCAGCCGGGCCTGGGGCGGGCGTGGTCGGTCGGCACCGCGGCCTTCTTCGTCGGCCTCGTCGCCTTCGCCGTCGCCGGTCGGATGCGGGTGCCCCCGCTGGTGGTCGTGGTCTCGGCGATCGTGCCGATGCTGCCCGGCATCTCGATCTACCGCGGCCTCACGCTGCTGGCCGAGGGCGGGCGCCGCGACAGCTCCGAGGGCCTGCTGGCCATGGTCACCGCGGCCTCGGTCGCGATCGCGCTGGCCGCGGGCGTCATCCTCGGGGAGTACGTCGCCCAGCCCCTCAAGCGCGAGGCGCAGAAGCTCGAGGTCAGGCTCTCGGGTCCGCGACTGGTCGGCCCGGTGCGCGTGCGCAGCCGTCGCCCCGGCTCCTCGGCGCAGACCTCGCGCCGCGGTCGCGCCCGGTCCCGCGCGGAGGACGCCGACGACCTCAGCACGGGCGTCACGGGCGACGACGGGGCCGGGTCGACGGCTCAGCCGGGCTGAGCCAGCCGTTCGAGCCAGACCTCCGCGCTCCCGTCGTACGGCGCCCTGCGCGCGGCGACCGCGGCGTGCACCGCGTCGCACGACGCCCGGGCGGCCGCGACGACCTCGGGCGGGTAGGCGTAGCGCACCCGGTGCTCGGCGAACTCGTCCTCGTCGTCGACGTAGTCGCTCCCGTCGGCGCGACGCACGACGTCGAGGTCGAGGTCGACGGCGGTGACCACCGGGCCGTCGGGCCCCGCGAGCCAGCGGGGCGGGGTGGTGATGTCGACGTAGACCGACGCCCACGTGCCGGGGGCGTGGAAGGTGGCGACCCACCACTGCGCGGTCGCGACGGGCAGCAGGGTGACGGTGTCGACCTCGGAGACGAAGGCCGCGCCGGGGCGCGCGTGGTGGGTGCCGCGGGGCACGCCGACCCAGTCGCCGTGCTCGTCGGCGCCGAGATGCACGCCCGCCATCCGCCAGTGGGGGCGCTCGCCCCACTTGGTGGTCTCGATGCGGACGGGCTGCCCCGGCGCCGGTCGCACGGGCCTCAGACCACCTGGGTCTTGGGCGGGAGCACCTTCTTCGACACCTTGGCCACGACGTCCTGGTAGCGGGAGCCGGCCAGCTTGCCGAAGGTGTGCAGCGCGTGGGCGTCGAGACCGACGAGCACCCGGGCCTGGTTGCGGGTGATGCCGCGCACGATGATGGCGGCGGCCTTCTCCGGGGTCATCTTGGCCAGCTTCTCGTCGAAGAACTTGGCCGTGGCGGCCTGGTCCTCGCCCGCGGAGACGCGGGAGTTGCGGGCGATGGCGGTCTTGATGCCGCCGGGGTGCACCGAGGTCACGCCGACCGGGTGGCCGGCGATGAGCATCTCCTCGCGCAGGGCCTCGGTCATGCCGCGCACGGCGTACTTGGAGGCGTTGTACATGCTCTGCCCGGGCATCGAGATCAGCCCGAAGAGCGAGGACAGGTTGACCACGTGGCCGTCGCCGGAGGCGATGAGGTGGGGCAGGAAGGCCTTGGTGCCGTGCACCACGCCCCAGAAGTTGATGCCGATGATCCAGTCGATGTCGTCGTACTCCAGCTCGACCAGGTCGCCGGCCAGCGCGACGCCGGCGTTGTTGACGACCACGTTGACCCGGCCGAAGTGGTCGACGACCGCGGCGGCGTAGGCCTCGAAGGCGTCGCGGTCGGCGACGTCGAGCCGGTCGGTGCGCACGTCGCGGGCGCCGGCGGCCCGCGCCTGGCGGGCGGTCTCGGCCAGGCCGGCCTCGTCGACGTCGGAGAGGGCCAGGCGCGAGCCCTTGCCGGCGAGGTTGAGGGCCAGGGCCCGGCCGATGCCGGATCCGGCGCCGGTGATCACGACGACCTTGTCGGTCAGCGTCTTCATGCGTTCACGTCCTCACGTGTTGGGGTGCTGCGGGGGGCGGGGTCGGTGTGCGGCGCGCCGACGGCGTAGGCCGGGGTGTCGAAGCGGGCGAGCAGGCGGCGGAAGCCGAAGGTGGAGCGCGGCCACAGGGTGGTGTTGCGCCCGTGCTCGTCCTGGTACCAGCTGGAGCAGCCGCCGGTGCTCCACACCGTGCGGTCCATGCGCTGCTGGAGGCTCTCGTTCCAGGCGGCGGTGGCCCGCTCGGTGGGCTCGACCGTGGCGTAGCGGTGCCGGCGCATCGTGCGGATCGCGTCGCGCACGTAGGCGACCTGCGACTCGATCATGAAGACCATGCTGGAGTGGCCCAGGCCGGTGTTGGGGCCGACCAGCAGGAAGAGGTTGGGGAACTCCGGCACGGTGGTGCCCTTGTAGGCCGCCATGCCGCTCTCCTTCCAGCGCGCGGCCAGGGTGCGGCCGGTGCGGCCCACGAGGTGCTCGGTGATGGGCAGCTCGGTGGTGTGGAAGCCGGTGGCGACGATGACGACGTCGACCTCGCGCTCGGTGCCGTCGGCGGTCACGATGCCGCGCTCGGTGAGCCGGGCGATCCGGTCGGTGACCACCTCGGTGGTCGGGCGGGCCAGTGCGGGGTAGTAGCGGTTGGAGATGAGGATCCGCTTGCAGCCGATCTGGAAGTCGGGGGTGACCTTCGCGCGCAGCTCCGGGTCGCTGATCGAGCGGGCGATGTTGGCCTCGGCGGCCTTGCGCGCCGGCAGCAGCACCGCGGGGGCCAGGGTGAAGGGCGGCACGTAGGACTCGCGGCCCCAGTAGATCGCCGTGCGGTAGGCCTTCTGCAGCCCGGGCACGTGGCGCAGGGCGGCCTTCTCCAGGCGCGAGTAGGTGCGGTCGTGGCGCGGCATCACCCAGGGTGCGGTGCGCTGGTAGACGTCGAGGTGCTCGGCCCGCTCGGCGACCTCGGGGATGATCTGGATCGCCGACGCGCCGGTGCCGATGACGGCGACGCGCTTGCCGGTGAGGTCGGCGGTGTGGTCCCAGCGGGCGGAGTGGAAGACCTCGCCGCCGAAGGACGCCAGCCCCTCGATGTCGGGCAGCTTGGGCTCGGAGAGGCCGCCGGCGCCGACGACGAGGTCGCGGGCCAGGTAGTCGCCGCGGCTGGTCTCGACCAGCCACGCCTGCTCCTCGGACCGCCAGGTGGCGGTCTCCAGCGCGGTGTCGAAGACGAAGCGGTCGAGCACGCCCGACTCGCGCGCCACGCGCTGGATGTAGGCCTGGATCTCCGGCTGGGGCGAGAACGACATCGACCAGTCGGGGTTGGGCGCGAAGGAGTAGGAGTAGAGCTGGCTGGGCACGTCGCAGGCGGCGCCGGGGTAGGTGTTGTCGCGCCACGTGCCGCCGACGTCGCCGCCCTTCTCGAGGACGACGAAGTCGCGCTCGCCGTCGGCGTCGAGCTGGATCGCGGCGCACAGGCCCGCGAAGCCGGCGCCGACGACGAGGTGGTCGACGCGGCGCGCGCCGGCCGGGACCGGGGTGGTGTCGGTGGTCATGGTCACGAGGGTATTGGCGTTATTGAAAAAGTGTCAATAGAGTGGGGTCCGTGACCCGCAGCACCTCCTCCCGCACCCGGCTCAGCCCCGACGAGCGACGCGCCCAGCTGCTCGACCTCGGTGTGCGCCTGCTCGCGACCCGCTCGGTCGACGAGCTGAGCATCGACCTGCTCGCCGAGGAGGCCGGCATCTCGCGCGGGCTGCTCTACCACTACTTCGGCAACAAGCACGCCTTCCACGAGGCCGTCGTGCGACGGGCCGCCGACGACCTCATCGAGCAGACCGCCCCACCCACCGTGGGCGACCCGATCGAGCGCCTGCTGCTGTCGATGACCGCCTACCTCGACTACGTCGTGGCCAACCACGAGGGCTACCTCTCGCTGGTCAAGGGCGCCGCCGGCGGCAACGAGACGCTCCGCGAGATCTACGAGGAGGCCCGCTCGACCCTCACCGACCGCATCTTCCGCGAGGACGCCCAGGGCCAGCTCGTCCCCGACACCCCCGCGAGCCGGCTCATGGTGCGCGCCTGGGCGGCCATGAACGAGCAGCTCGTGCTCGCCTGGATCGAGCACCCCGCCGGCATCACCCGCGACGACCTGGTGGCGATGATGGCGGGCTCGCTGCCCGCGCTGGTCGGCGTGCTGCCCCCGGCGGGACCGGCGGGACCGGCCGGGTCTCACTCCACCCCGGCCGAGAGGTCGTAGAGGCTCACGCCGTCGACGCTCTGCGCGGTGAAGGTCGACTCCACCCAGGCCGTGATCTCCGCCGCCGCGTCCGAGCCGCCGTCGGACCCGCCGGCGCCGCCCAGCACGCCGCCCGTCGGGCCGCCCATCGTGCCGCCCCCGCCGATGAACCAGTGGATCTCGCCGTCCGCGACGTACTGCTGGAACTCCGCGAGGGTGGGGCTGGGGTCGCTGCCGTTGAAGCCGCCGATCGCCATCACCGGCTCCTGGGTGGCCAGCTGGTAGCCCGACGCGGTGTTGGAGCCCACCGCCGCCGCGACCCACGTGAAGGAGTCGGCGTCGCCGGTGAGCAGCGCGTCCAGCGCCTCGCTCGACGTGCTGGCCTCCAGCAGCCCACCGGTGCTCGCCCCGGGCGCTGCGCCCGTCGTGCCGGGGCCGCCCATCCCCCCGGGGCCCATCCCGGCGGGGCCGCCCGTGCCCCCGGGGCCGGCGGTGGTCGTCGGTCCGGCGGTAGGGATCGAGCCGGTGTGCGGGGTGGCGGCGGTCGACAGCGCGTACGCCGTCGGGCCGGCCAGGGCCGCGACCAGCGCCGCGGCCGCCACGACCCGGCCCGCGCGGCGGGGCAGGTGCCGCACCCCGGCGAGCGCCAGCGTGGCGAGCGCGCCGACCGCGGCCACGACGTACTTCAGCCAGGGGTGCCAGTCGCCCGCCCGGTCGAGCAGCACGAAGGCCAGCGACGCGGTCAGTGCCGTGGTCGTGGCGAGCACCCCGCTGACCAGCAGCGAGTCGCGGTGCGACCACGCCGACCAGGCGCCGATGCCGACGAGGGCGGCGATCGCGGGGGCCAGGGCGACGGTGTAGTAGGCGTGGAAGATGCCGCCCATGAAGGAGAAGGTCACCGCGGTGACCACGAGCCAGCCCAGCCAGACGGCCAGCGTGCCGCGCAGCACGCGGGGGCTGCGGGGGCCACGGGCCGACGCCGGGCCGCGGCGCCAGGTGAGGGCCAGCGCCGTCGCCCCCAGGACCACGGCGGCGGGCAGCAGCCACGCGACCTGCCCGCCGATCTCGCTGCCGAGCAGGCGCAGCGCCCCGGTCTCGCCCCAGCCGCCTGCGCCGCCCACCGAGCCGGTCTCCTCGCCGGTGATGCGGCCCAGACCGTTGTAGCCCAGGGTCAGCTCGAGGACCGAGTCGCCCTGCGAGCCCCCGATCCAGGGCCGCGAGGACGCGGGCCACAGCTCGACGATCGCGACCCACCAGCCACCGGCGAGCACCATCGATGCGAGGGCGAGGAGGAGGTGGCCCACGCGCCGTGCGGGCGGCACGGCGGCGAAGAGGGCGTAGGCGAGGGCGAAGGCCGGCAGCACCAGGAAGGCCTGGAGCATCTTGGCCAGGAAGGCCAGCCCGACCAGCGCCCCGGCCAGGGCGATCCAGCGCACCGGTCGGGCCCCCTCGAGGGCGCGCTGCACGGCGTACGCCGCGGCCACCAGCAGGAGCACCAGCATCGCGTCGGGGTTGTTGAAGCGGAACATGAGCACCGCCACCGGCGTGAGCGCCAGCACGGCGCCGGCCAGCAGGCCGGCCCCGGCCGAGCCGGTCGCGCGCCGCACGAGGGCGTGCAGCAGGGCCACGGCGCCGACGCCCATCAGCGCCTGCGGCACGAGGATCGCCCACGAGGAGAGCCCGAAGGCCCGCACCGAGAGCATCATCGGCCACAGCGACAGCGGGGTCTTGTCGACGGTGATCGAGCTGGCGGCGTCGGAGGAGCCGAAGAAGAAGGCCTTCCACGACTCCGAGCCGGCCTGCACGGCGGCGGAGTAGAAGGAGTTGGCCCAGCCCGAGGCGCCGAGGCCCCACAGGTAGAGCAGGGCCGTCGAGCCCAGGAGCAGGGCGAGCGCCACGCGCTCCCGGGGGAGTCTCAGGACCCCGGGAGCGGTGGCGCCCGCGTCTGGGTGGGTGGTCGCTCGGACGGGTGCGGCGGTGCTGGTCGACATGACCGCCAGCCTGCGGCCGCCGGCTGGGGCGACCTCAGGGCCGCGCTGTCAGCGGCCTGTGACCCGCGAGGGCCACCCGGCGCCGAGCCTACGCCGGATCGGCGGCCCGGACGACCTCGGCCAGCTGGTCGAGGCCCCAGGCGAGGTCCTCGGCGGTGATGACCAGCGGCGGGGCCAGTCGGATCGTCGAGCCGTGGGTGTCCTTGGCCAGGACGCCGCGCGCCATGAGCGCCTCGCAGACCTCGCGGCCGGTGCCGACGGCGGGGTCGATGTCGATGCCGGCCCACAGGCCGCGGGTGCGCACGCGCAGGACGCCGTGGCCCACCAGCGCCTCGAGCCGGTCGCGCAGCACGACGCCGAGCTCGGCCGCGCGGTCCTGGTGCTCGCCGGTGGCCAGCATCCGCACGACCTCGAGGCCGACGGCGCAGGCCAGCGGGTTGCCGCCGAAGGTCGAGCCGTGCTGACCGGGGCGCAGCACGCCGAGCACGTCACGGTCGGCCGCGATGGCCGAGACCGGCACGATGCCGCCGCCGAGCGCCTTGCCCAGCACGTAGACGTCGGGCACGACGCCCTCGTGGTCGCAGGCGAAGGTCTTGCCGGTGCGGCCCAGGCCGGCCTGGATCTCGTCGGCGACCATCAGGACGTTCTCGCGGGTGCAGACCTCGCGCAGTCCGCGCAGGAAGCCGTCGGGGGGCAGCACGACGCCGCCCTCGCCCTGGATCGGCTCGATGAGCACGGCGACGGTGTCGGCGTCGATCGCGGCCTCGATGGCCTCGAGGTCGCCGTAGGGCACCATCTGGAAGCCGGGGGTGAAGGGGCCGAAGCCGTTGTGGGCGTCGGGGTCGTCGGAGAAGCTGACGATGGTCGTCGTGCGGCCGTGGAAGTTGCCGGAGGACACGATGATCTTGGCCTGGCCGGGCGTCACGCCCTTGACCTCGTAGCCCCACTTGCGCGAGACCTTGATCGCGGTCTCGACGGCCTCGGCGCCGGTGTTCATCGGCAACACGAGCTCCTTGCCGCACAGGTCGCCCAGCTCGGCGCAGAAGTCGGCGAAGCGGTCGTGCACGAAGGCACGGCTGGTGAGCGTGAGGCGGTCGAGCTGCTCGTGCGCGGCGCGCAGCAGGCCGGGGTGGCCGTGGCCGAAGTTGAGCGCGGAGTAGCCCGAGAGGAGGTCGAGGAAGCGCTTGCCGTCGACGTCGGTCATCCAGGCGCCCTCGGCGTGCTCCACGACGACCGGCAGCGGGTGGTAGTTGTGCGCCGTGCGCGCCTCGGCGCGCTGGTAGAGCTCGGTGCTGCGGGCGACCTCGGTGGTGGCGGTCGTGGCGTCGGTCAGGGATGCCGTCATGGCTCGTCTCCTCCTGGAGGCCCGTCCCGGCGTGCGGGAGGGTCGGGGCGGGTCGGTCGGATCGTGGGTCGCGTCGCGCGACCTCCCCACACCACCAGGCACGGGGACGGAATCCGAGGATTGTCAGACAATCCCTCACGAGAGTAACCCCACGTACGGCGGGCCGCCGAATGCTCGAGGGCCCCCTCGACCGACCCGGTCGCCCCGGAGCCGACCCTCAGCCCACCGCCCCGGGCAGGGTCACCTCGACCGCGGTGTCGCCCGGTCGGCTGACGAGCGTGACCCGGCCCCCGTGGGCCGTCACGATGGCCTCGACCAGCGCCAGCCCGAGCCCCGCGCCGCCCGGTGCGGCCACGCCGCCGCGGGTGCGCGCGGTGTCGCCGCGGGCGAAGCGCTCGAAGGCGTGGTCGAGCAGCTCGGGCGGGAAGCCCGGCCCGTCGTCGTGCACCCGGAAGCCGTCGGGCAGCGCGGTGACGGTGACCGTGGAGCCGGCGGGGGTGTACTTGCGGGCGTTGGTGAGCAGGTTGGTCACCACCTGGTGCAGCCGCTGCTCGTCGCCGTCCACCTCGGCCGGTGCCTCCTCCGGCAGCTCCAGGCGCCAGTGGTGGTCGGGGGAGAGCACGCGGGCGTCGGAGACCGCCTCGAGCAGCAGCCGGGTGAGGTCCACCGGTGCCGACTCCAGCGGTCGCCCGGCGTCGAGGCGCGCGAGCAGGAGGAGGTCCTCGACCAGCGAGGTCATCCGCCCCGACTCCTCCTCCACCTTCGCCAGCGCGGTGGCGACCGCGGTGGCGTCGTCGGGTCGGCGGCGGGCCAGCTCGGTGTAGCCGGCGATGGTGGCCAGCGGCGTGCGCAGCTCGTGGGAGGCATCCGCCACGAACTGGCGCACCTGCAGCTCGCTGCGGTGGCGGGCCTCCAGCGACGACTCCACGTGGGCGAGCAGCGTGTTGAGCGCCGAGCCCACCCGGCCGACCTCGGTGCGCTCGTCGGTGAGGTGGGCGGGCACGCGCTCGGTCAGGTCGATCTCGCCCTGCGCCAGCGGCAGCTCCGCCACCGTGTGAGCGGTGTCGGCGACCTCGCGGAGGGGGCGCAGCTGTCGGCGTACGACGAGCAGGCCGGCCAGCCCCGCGACGGCCCCGCCGAGCAGGATGAGCACCACCTCGGTGGTGACCAGGGTCGACACCACCCCGTCGAGGTCGTCGGTCGGCAGCCCCGCGGCCACGGTGTAGTCGCCGGAGGCGGTCTCGCGCACGGCCACGCGGTAGGACCCGACGCCGGGCAGGTCGACCTCGCGCGGGCGACCGTCGGCCGGGAGGGCGGCGAGGAGGTCGAGGGCGGCCGTGGAGAGCGCGCGGGTGCCGGGCCGCCCGTCCTCGCCGGGGGTCAGCACGCAGCCGGCCGGGTCGGCCTCGTAGTCGGCGTACTGCTCGAAGAAGGCCGTGAGCGTGCCGACCGACTGTCCACGGCCGGGGTCGTCGCCGTCGCCCGGCCCCCGGTCACGGTCGTCGAGGTCGTCGGGCACGCCGCCGACGGGCGGGTCGGGGGTCGAGCAGGGCACGAAGAACTGCGACGCCGCGACGTACTCCGCGCGCTGCAGCGCCGCCCGCACGTCGTCGTCGACCTGGCCGAGCAGGTAGGAGCGCACGGCGAGGGTCGCGACGGTGCCGATGAGCAGCGAGACGAGCAGCACGAGCGCCACGGCCGTGAGGACCAGGCGGGAGGTGAGGGAGGCGAGGCGGCCCACGGGGTGCCGGCGCCTAGGCGGCGGGCTTGAGCACGTAGCCCGCGCCGCGCATGGTGTGGATCATCGGGTCGCGACCGGCGTCGATCTTCTTGCGCAGGTAGGAGATGTAGAGCTCCACCACGTTGGCCTGGCCGCCGAAGTCGTAGTTCCACACCCGGTCGAGGATCTGGGCCTTGCTGAGCACCCGGCGGGGGTTGCGCATGAGGAAGCGCAGCAGCTCGAACTCGGTGGCGGTCAGGCTGATCTCGGTGCCGCCGCGGACGACCTCGTGGCTGTCCTCGTCGAGGGACAGGTCGCCGACGGTGAGCACCGACGACTCGGCGGCCTGCTGGGCCCCGGCGCGCCGCATGAGCCCCCGCAGCCGCGCCACGACCTCCTCCAGCGAGAAGGGCTTGGTGACGTAGTCGTCGCCGCCCGCGGTCAGCCCGGCGACCCGGTCCTCGACGGCGTCGCGCGCCGTGAGGAACACGACCGGCACGTCCGGGTCGTGGGTGCGCATGCGACGCAGCACCTCGAGGCCGTCGAAGTCGGGCAGCATCATGTCGAGCACCACGGCGTCGGGACGGAAGTCCTTCGCCGCGGCGACCGCCTTCGTGCCGGTGTGGGCCGCACTCACCTCGAAGCCCTCGTAGCGCAGCGCCATCGAGATCAGCTCGGCGATGTTGACCTCGTCGTCGACGACGAGGACGCGCAGGGGACTGCCGTCGGGTCGGGTGAGCTCCATGGCTCCACTCTGGCCCAGGTGCCTGTGCGTCCGCTGTGGACGTCCTGGGTGTCGGACGTGCGTGCCGCGACGGTGCGCTCAGCGGTGACGGCGGGGAGCGACGTGGTGCGGGGGATGCGCGACGAGACCGGGGTGGACCCTCCGTCGGTCGTGGGCCCTCCGTCGGTCGTGGGTCAGTCGCCGGTGGCGGTGGCGGTGGCGGTGGCGGTGGCGGTGGCGCCCGCGGCGGTGGCGCCGGTGGTGGCGCCGGTCGTGGGGGTGGGGTCGGTCGAGGCGCCGGGAGGAGAGGTGGGGTCGCCGGGGGAGCCCGGCGCGTCGGCGGAGCCGTCGTCCGACGGCTGTCCCGGGAAGGTCCCCTGCTGCACCGGCGGTCGTCCCCCGAAGCCGCCCGGACCGCCCGGTCCGCCCGACCGGCCGTCGTCGGACCCGCCTGCGGCGACGCCGAGCACGGCGCCGCCGGTCCCGCCGATGAGCAGGCTGGCCAGCGCGACGGCCACGACGCCCCGCAGGGCGAGCACCCGTCGCCGCCACCCACCTCCGGCCGGTGGGGCGTCGTCGGCGTTCGGACGGGAGGCGGCGGGGAGGTCGGGTGTCTGGTCACTCATGCCGCCAGCGTCGACGCCCCCGCTGTGCCCACCCTGTGCCCCGACCGTGAGTCCGGTGGCCGGTCCGGGCCTCGCTGGTCGGGCAGGGAGCGCCAGCGCTCCGGTGGTTGAGGAGGGAGCGCCAGCGACCGTCTCGAAACCACCCTCGCGGGACGGTGGTTGAGGAGGGAGCGCCATCCCCGCGGTGGTTGAGGAGGGAGCGCCAGCGACCGTCTCGAAACCACCCTCGCGCGACAGCAGAACCCCCTCCACAGATCACCCGACACATCTAGTCATCGAATGCCTGTTCGAATAAACTAGGCGCATGCTCATCGACCTCGACACCACCGGCGCCGTGGTCGACGTCGACTCCCTCGACGCCGACGAGGTTCTGGAGTACGCCGCCGACACCGCCCGCTCGGTGCGTGCAGCCGAGCGCCGCACCCTGCGGGTCATGGCCCGCTGGGGAGCCCTGAACCCCGACCGGGCCTACGCGTGGTCGGTGCCGGGGATGATCCGCCACGGCCTGGACGAGTTCGCGGCTGAGCCGTTGGCCCTGGCGTTGGAGATGTCGCCGGTCAACGCCGGCTGCAACCTCGCCGAGGTCATGGAGCTGGTCCACCGCCTCCCACGCATCTGGGCGATGGTCGAGGACCTCACCCTCCCCGGCTGGCGGGCGCGGCGGATCGCCGCCCAGACCCAGGTGTTGAACGACACCGGTGCTGCGTTCGTGGACCGCAAGGTCGCCGCCCTCGGCCCCCGCGTGCAGAGCCTGGGGGCGCGGCGGATCGAGCTGTTCGTGGCCGAGGCGGCCGCCAGGCACGACCCCCACGCCCAGGCCGCCCTGGAGGAGCGGGCCCGCGGTGGGTGGAACGTGCGGGTGACCCACGACGTCGACCGCGGGTCCGCGTCGGGCACCTCGTGGTTGGAGGCGACCGGTGACACCCAGGACCTCACCCGCTTCCACGACCTGATCTGCGCCACCGCCGCCGAGCTCGGCCGCCACCAGACCTCGATCGGAGCCGTGGTGGAGTCGTTGGAGGTCCGCAAGGCCCGTGCCATCGGCGTCATCACCGACCGCGCCCAAGGCCTCACCGCCCTCGACTCCGTCGAACCCACCACTGCGAAGGAACGGGTCGTCTACCTCCACCTGCGCCCCGAGGACCTCGCACGCGCCGAGACCCTCGCCGCCCTCGACGCCGCCCGCATGAACGGAGAAGAACCCGCGCCGGAGGAGCCACCGCCACCCGCCGAGGCCCCGGCCGACGAGCCCCCACCCGACCCCCGGGACCTGCCCGCCCCGGATTCCGAGGACGACTCCGAGCCCCCTGCAGCAGCGCCTGCAGGCCTCGCGGCGGCCCCGGTGGCTGAGGAGCGAGCGCAGCGAGCGTCTCGAAGCCCCGCCCCGGCCATCGACGAACAGCCCGCGGACGAGCACCCTGCAGACGAGCAGCCCGCCGACGAGCAGCCTGCGGGCGAGCGGCCTGCGGGGGACGCGTACCGCACCACCGGCCCCGACCTGCGCCCCACAGCGGTCCATCGCCACCACGAGACCAGCCACCTGTCCCAGATCGACCGCACCGGACCAACACCCGGCACCGCGGTCGTCGAGGGCCTCGGCGTCGTCTCCACCACCACCCTGCGCCGCTGGCTGGACGGCACCAAGGTCTTCGTGCGCCCCGTCATCGACCTCGACCCCACCACCGCCGGCGCCGTCGACCGGCACGACCCACCACCGTGGATGCGCGAACACGTGGTCATCCGCGACCCCCGATGTGTCTTCCCCGGCTGCACCGTGCCCTCACGACGCTGCGACCTCGACCACATCACCCCCTACCGCCCCCTCGACCACGGCGGACGCCCCGGCCAAACCCACCCCTCCAACCTCGCGCCGCTGTGCCGCCACCACCACCGCCTCAAGACCACCGGCTCCGAGGGCAGCCCACCCTGGAGCTACCACCGCGCCCCCGACGGCACCTACACCTGGACCAACCCCCACGGCTGGACCACGCTCGTCCGCCCCGGCTGAGCGCACCGACCCACAGGCCGCGCCTGTGTCGACACAGTGCCGCGCCGCCTACCGCCGACCTCGCCGCCCGCCCACCCTGGGACGGTGACGACGACCGCGATGTCCCCCACCGAGACGACCCCGAGTCGATCCGACCACGCTGCGACCACGGCCGCGGGCTCGGTCGGACCCAACTGGTTCGCGTCGGTCATGGGCACCGGCATCCTCGCGGTCGCGCTCACCGCCGTGCCCGTGGCCGTCCCGGGGCGCGACCTGCTGGCCCTAGCGGCCTGGCTGGTGGCGGCGGTGCTGCTCGTCGTGCTCACGGCGGCGAGCGTCGCCCAGTCGCGACGCCACCCGGGCAGCGTGCGGGCCCACCTCGCCGACCCGGTCATGGCGCACTTCTTCGGCGCGCCCGCGATGGCCCTGATGACGGTCGGCGCGGGAGCGCTCCTGGTGGGTCACCGCGTCATGGGCGTCACGCCGGCGCTGGCCGTGGGCGCGTCGCTGTGGGTGGCCGGGACCCTGCTGGGCCTCGCCACCACGGTCGTGGTGCCGACCGTGGCGCTCGTCTCCCACCGCGTCGGGCTCGACGACGCGACCCCCAGCTGGCTGATGCCGGTCGTGCCCCCCATGGTGAGCGCGGCGACCGGCGCGCTGCTGGTGCCGCACGTGCCCGCGGGCGACCTGCGAGCGGCGTTCCTGCTCTGCTGCTGGGGCCTGGCCGGCGTGGCGCTGGCCGCCACCCTCGTCGTCCTCCCCCTGGTGCTGCGCCGGCTCCGACGCCACGGCATCGCAGCGACCGCCGCCCCGACGCTGCTCATCGTGCTCGGCCCGCTGGGCCAGTCGGTGACCGCGGTGCACCACCTCGGCGACCTCTCCCCCGCCGTCCTGCCGGGGCCGTGGGGGGCGTGGGCGGCCGGCGCGGTGGTGCCGTACGGCGCGCTGGTGCTGGCCCTCGCCATGGCCTGGCTGGTCGTGGCGGGCGCCCTGGTCGTCCGCACGGCTCGGCGCGACGGCGGGCTGCCCTTCAGCCTGGCGTGGTGGGCCTTCACCTTCCCCGTCGGCACCGTGGTGACGGGCTCCGCCGCCCTGGCCGAGGCGACCGGGAGCACCGCGCTGCTCGACCTCGCCGTCGTCCTCCTCGCCACCCTCGCCACCCTCTGGCTCGTGGTCGCCGTGCGCACGACGACCTGGCTCCTCGCCCGCTGACACCGGGCGTCAGGGCACCGGTGCGTCCTCACCCCGTCAGGCGGTGGTGCGCCCGAGTCGGCGGGGCAGGCTGGGGACACGGGCCCCGACGGCCCCGGGGCGAGCGCAACGCCGCCCCGCACTCGACGAAAGGTCCCGACATGCCCCAGCTCGACGGCAAGCGCATCGCCTTCCTGGTCGCCAACTCCGGCGTGGAGCAGGTGGAGCTCACCGAGCCGCGCAAGACGATCGACGCGGCCGGCGCCACCACCACGCTCATCGCGCCCGAGAAGAGCACCATCCAGGCCTTCGAGAACGACGTGGACAAGGCCGACACCTTCGAGCCCGACCTCGCCGTGGCCGACGCCTCGGTCGACGACTTCGACGGCCTCGTGCTGCCCGGCGGCACGACCAACCCCGACGCCCTGCGCCTCGACGAGAAGGCCGTCGCCCTCGTCAAGGCCTTCGCCGACGCCGGCAAGCCGATCGCCGCGATCTGCCACGGCCCCTGGACCCTGGTCGAGGCCGGCGTGCTCGGTGGCAAGACCCTCACCAGCTGGCCCAGCCTCAAGACCGACATCTCCAACGCCGGCGGCAGCTGGGTCGACGAGCAGTCCTTCACCTGCCCGGCCAACGGCTGGCAGCTCGTCACCAGCCGCAACCCCGACGACCTCCCGGCCTTCGGCGAGGCCGCCGTGGCGGCCTTCGCGGGCTGACCCACCCGGGCTCACCAGCGAGCAGCACCACGCACGTCGACGGCGGCGGCAGGACCTCGGTCCTGCCGCCGCCGTCGTCTGCGGGTCGTGCGAGGGTCAGCCGCTCACTCCTGCGAGCCGGTCGCGGGCCCGACCACCAGGTCGTCGAGCACCGAGCCGGTGGCGCGCTGCGCCCAGATCCCCACGTGGCCACCGCGCCCGACGAACGCCGTGGCGTCGCGGCCCTCGAGCACGAAGGTCGCCACGACCTCGCCGTCGCGCAGCACCTCGACCCGGTCGCCGACGGTGCGGGCGCCGAGCACGTCGCCCTCGGCGAGGTCCACCCTCGGGCCGACCGAGCGGGTCCAGGCCGAGGCCACCGAGCGCTTCACCGCGAGACGCACGCGCTGGGTCTGGGGGTTCCAGGTGACGGCCAGGCCGCGTCGGAAGCCGTCCTGGCCCTGGGCCTCGAGGAGCAGGCCGAGCGAGCGGGCGCCGGGGGCGACGCGCTCGAGGGTGACGGCGGCCTCCTGGTCGGCGCCCTGGCGGGACCCCGTGTGCAGGATCGGGCCCCCGCGCCCCACCCGCAGACCGCGGGGCGTCACGCGGTAGTCGGCGCGTGAGGTGCTGCCGACCCAGGCGTCGTCGAGACGACCGGGCTCCTCGAAGCCGTCGACGAGGACGGGCTCCGGCTCCGGCTCCGGCTCGACGGGGGGCTCGACGGTCTCGGTGACCACGACGGTCCGCTCGACCTCGGGCGCCGGGGCGTAGGTCGCGTCACCGGCCTGCGAGGCGGTGACGGTGCACGCACCTACCCCGGTGGCCCGCAGCCGGTCGACCGTCACCGTGCACGGCCCGTCGGTGCGGAAGGAGACCCCGAGGCCGGAGGTCGCCGTCGCGAACAGCTGCTGGTCGGGATCGCCGACCTCCATGTCGGAGGGCTTCGCGAAGATGATCGTCTGCCCAGCGGGCTGCGGGTCGGGGTCGGTGCCCGGAGCCTGGAACGTCACCGCATAGGTGCGGGTCGCCGAGCCGTCCTCGCTGGTGACCACGACCCGGGCGGTGCGACCGTCGCCGGCCTGCTGGACCTCCACGGTGGCGAAGGGGTCGGCGGCGCGCGCCGCGACCTGCTGCACCTGCGTGGAGGTGACGGTGTAGGACTCGCGGGCCGGGTCGAAGCCGGGCAGCGGGGTGCCGGCCACACGCAGCTCGGCGAGGCCGGCGTCGGAGCCCTGGGCGGCGACCTGACCCAGCACCTGCAGCTCGCTCATGGTCAGGTGGGTGTTGTCGCGGGCCGTCATCACCAGGCGGGCCCGGTCGACCTCGACCCCGGGGAAGCTGACGGTCACGACCGGCGAGGCGAGCCCGGCGGCCATCGTCGTGGTCTCCCCGACCTGTCGCCACCCACCGTCGCCGGTGGGCACCTCAACGCGCACCGAGGCGGGGTAGCTGTCGCTCGCGCCGTCCTTGAAGAACACACCCCGCAGGCCGGTCAGCGTGCGGGCAGCGGGGAACGTCAGCGTGAGGGTGTCGGAGGTGTTCTTGGCCGACGACCTCCAGTTCGACCACGCCTTGTCGCCCAGGTCGCCGTCGAGCAGCCCGGCGGTGCCGTAGCCGGGCTCGGTGAAGGTCGCGGCCACGGTGGTGCCCTGCGGCGTGGGCACCACGCCGGGCACGGGCTCGGTCACCCGCACCGCGACGGTCGCGGGCAGGGTGCGCCCGGCCCCGCCGTCGGCGACGCCCTCCAGCTCGACCACGCCGGTCTGGTCGAAGGCACCCGCGGACGCGGTCTCCCAGGTGACCGGCCGCTCGACGGTGGCGCCCGACTCCCCCACCGCGGTGACGGCGGTGGGCAGGGTCGGGGCCTGACCGACGTACGTCGCCGCGCGCGCCGGGCGGGTGGACACCAGGGTGTCGACGGTGACCTCGGCGGTCGTGGTGAGGCTCTGCCCGTCGGAGGTGGTCACGGTGCCGGGCACGACGACCGTGCCGGGCTGCTGCCACGCGGAGTCGGCCGGCAGGTCCCAGACGACGGGCAGGCCGTCGCGGTCGCCGCCGGCGTAGACCCCGGTGACGCTCGCGGGCAGGGAGGGGGCGACCCCGACGGGGGTGACGACGGCGGTGGGCCGGACACCCTGCACGGTCTCGTCGAGGATCCGCCAGCGCTGGTTGTCGCCCGAGGTCGGCGTGTAGAACGCCACCCGGGTGCCGTCGGCGGTGGCCCCGCCGGGCACGTCGAGGAGCTGACCGGTGCCGGCGTTGACGACGGTGTAGGTGCCGTCACCGGTGGTGGAGAGCATCCACTGCGCGCTCTCGGCCGGGGTCGACCCGGTGTCGGCGGCGACCAGCGTCGGGTCGTCGGCCCCGGCGGCGAGCAGCAGCGCGCCGTCACCGGTGCTGAGCGTGTAGCGCTGCCGGTTGCTCACCGAGTCGGCGAGCGGCCGCAGCCGCCAGACCTGGTCGGGGGCCGAGGCGCTGTCGGTGCGGATCACGACGCCCGACCCGGTCGCGGCCGGGGCGAGCGACTTCCCGCTCTGCACGCCGCGCAGGCGGTAGACGTGGTCCTCCTGCACCAGTGCGGCGTCCTCGGCGACGCCGGAGACGTCCGAGACCAGCAGCGTGGTCACCGAGCGGGCGGGCAGGCGCAGCGTGGCCTCGCCGTCGCGCACCACGGTCGGTGTGCCCGTGCGCAGCGCGCCGGCGGCGCTCGTGACCACCGGCGTGACGGTGGCGCCGTCGGCCACCGACACGAACTTTGCGAGGTCGAGGGTGACGTCGCGGGCGGCGTCGGAGTCGTTGACGTGCACGACGGTGACGCCCTCGTCGGTGAGCGCCGCGGTGGAGTCGGTCGAGTCGGTGGCGACCAGGCGGTCGCCGGGCTCGATGTAGTGCGTGTAGTTGCGCACGGTGTCGAACTTGGTGTTGGTCTTGATCCGGCAGGTGCCCTCGGCGGGCGGGGCGGCGGGGTCGCGCACGAGCACGTCGCCGTCACCGCAGTCGAAGTCGAGCTGGATGCTGCCCCAGTTGGCCCCGGCGGCGCTCTCGCCGCCGGGCTCCATGTTCTTCAAGTCCTCGACCGGCTGCCAGAAGACCCAGGCGTCGGGCTCGAGCTCGCGCAGGTCGTCGGTGATCCGCTCGGCCATGCCCAGGCCGGGCGCCATGTCGGTGAAGCTCTGGCCCGCGCCCCACGAGCCCTCGACCTCGCTCATCCACAGCGGCTTGCCCTCGCCCTTGGCGAGGTCGCGCGCCGACGTGCGCTGGCCGGTGCCGTAGGTGTGCACGTTGAGCTGCTCGACGAGGTCCTGCGTCGGCTGGTCGTAGGCGTACCAGTTGCGCACGAAGGTGCCGGGGTTGGTCTCGTCCATGGCCGAGATCGGGGTGTCGAGGTCGCTGGCCGCCAGCGCCTCCTCGAGGGCCGTGATGACCCGGGCCTGCATGGCGGGGCCGGCGTGCGCGCCCTCCTGGCGTCCGCCGGTCGGCTGGCCGTCGGCGCCGAGCTGGGTGCCCCAGTAGGGCGTGTTGGGCTCGTTGAGGGGGTCGACGGTGTCGAAGGTGATGCCGTGGGCGGCCTCGAGCCGCTCCATGGCGCCGACGAGGTAGGCGGCGAAGTCGTCGACGGTGTCGGCGCGGATCTGCTCGGCGCTGGGGTCGAAGCCGCCCGAGACGTAGCCCGAGACGGTCTGGAACCACGGCGGGGAGTTGTTGAAGGCCTCCCAGTGGGTGATGTCGGCCTTGATCGCGTCGATCCACCAGCGCTGGGTGGCGTCGGCGTCCTCGTTCCACAGCGCCGGGTCGGCGGGGTCCCACCAGTCCTTGTCCTGCGGCGTGAGCTGCGGGCCCGCGGGCGCCTTCCACCAGCCCTCGACCGCGCCACCGGGGCGCAGGTAGTCCTCGACCGACGGAGCGTTGCCGCCGCCGATGTTGTAGCGCGCGATGTTGAGGTTGAGGCCCTCGTCGCCGAAGACCAGGTCGCGCAGCTCCTGGCGGATGGCGTCGGGGTAGTCGCCCGTGGCGTTGGCGAACCACACCAGGCTGGTGCCCCAGCCCTCGAAGGGTCCGCCCTGGTACGACGGGTCGGGCGTGACGGTCACGTCGGGCACCCCGTCGTCGGCGGCGGCCGACGGGGCGGGTGCGGCGGTGGGTGCGGCGGTGGGTGCCGCGGTGGGTGCCGCGGTGGGTGCCGCGGCGGGCGCGGCCGCTGCGGCGGTGGGCTGGCAGGCGAGCCCGGCGACGACCGCCGAGACCGCGAGGGCTGCGAGCCCGCGTCGGGGGGTGGGTGCTCTCATGCTGCGCTGCTCTCTGGAGAGGACGGAAGGGCGCGACGAGGGGTGCGCTCCCGCCCCGTCCATGACAGGATGTTTGCGCAAACATCGCCTGTGACGACCGTCTCACCGCGCCCCGCGACCGTCAAGCCCCCGCCTTGCCGGGGAGGTCCCCGGCAGGCGAGGATCGTGGTGGCGCCACCACCACCGAGAGCAGGCCCGTTGACCACCACCGAACCCCCTCCCCCGGCCCCGCACCGGCGCGTGTCCATGGCCGACGTCGCCAAGCTCGCCGGCGTCTCGGCGCAGACGGTCTCGCGGGTCTCCAACGGGGCCGGCGACGTCGTCGACGCCACCCGCGAGCGGGTCCTGCGGGCGATGGACGAGCTCGGCTACCGGCCCAACGGTGCCGCGCGGGCCCTCAAGCGGGGCGAGTTCCGCACGATCGGCGTCGTGCTCTTCACGCTGTCGACCACCGGCAACATGCGCACGCTCGAGGGCATCGCCGACTCCGCCGCCGAGCAGGGCTACGCGATCACGCTCCTCCCCGTGGCCCCCACCCAGGCCAAGGTGGCCGGCGCCTTCGACCGGCTCAGCGAGCTCGCGGTCGACGGCGTCATCGCCATCATGGAGGTGCACCTGCTCGACACCGCCCAGGCCGTGCTCCCGCCCGGCATGACCATGGTCGTGGTCGACTCCGGCGGCACCGACCGCCACTCCGTCGTCGACACCGACCAGCACCTCGGTGCCCGGCAGGCCGTGCAGCACCTGCTCGACCTCGGCCACGAGACCGTCTGGCACGTCGCCGGCCCCGAGGCCTCCTACGCCGGGGAGAGCCGCTGCGAGGCGTGGCGCACGACCCTCGAGGCGGCCGGCCGCACGGTGCCGCAGCTGCTGCGCGGCGACTGGAGCGCGGAGTCGGGCTACGCGGCGGGCCAGCGGCTGGCCGGCGAGCCGGGCTGCACGGCGGTGTTCGCCGCCAACGACCAGATGGCCCTCGGTCTGCTCCGCGCCTTCCACGAGGCCGGCCGTCGCGTGCCGCAGGACGTCAGCGTCGTCGGCTTCGACGACGTGCCCGACGCGGCGAGCTACATCCCTCCGCTCACCACGGTGCGGCAGGACTTCGCCGGCGTCGGGCGCCACTCGGTGGCCGGGGTGCTGGCCCAGCTGCGCGACCGGCGCACCCCGCCCACCACGGTGCTGGTGCCCACCGAGCTCGTCGTGCGCGCGAGCACCGCTCCCCCGCCCGGCTGAGGCTCAGTCGGCGCTGCGCACGACGACCACCTCGCGCGGGGCGATCACGAGCCGGTCGGAGGCGGGGGCGGCGCCGTCGATCACCTCGCCGGCCGGGGCCGGGAGCTCGACGTAGCCGTCGGTGCGGTTGACGAGAAAGCGGTACTGCTCGCCCTCGCGCTCACGACGGATCAGCTCCACCGCGCCGCGGGCCTCCTCGGGCAGCTCGGAGACCACGCCCGCGTCGCGGGCCAGGTCGGCCAGCACCGGTGCGACGCCGCTCGCGCCCAGCCGGGTCCCGACGTACGACGCGGAGCCCGCACCGACCGGGCGGCGGGTCACGGCGGGCGAGCCGGCGTGCACGCCGTCCTTGTAGCGCACGCGCACCTCGACGGCCGGGTCGACGACGTCGACGCCGTCGGCCCACACCGAGCCCGCCGAGCCGTTGTCGAGGTCCACGCTCGTGCCGGGCTCCAGCGGGCCGAACTCCTCGATCCGCAGGCCGAGCAGGTCGCGCAGCGCGCCGGGGTAGCCACCGAGCCAGACGTGGTCGTGCTCGTCGACGACCCCGGAGAAGTAGGTGGTCACCAGGTGGCCGCCGCCCGCGACGTAGGCCTCGAGCCGCTCGGCCAGGGCCGCCGGCACGACGTGCAGCACCGGTGCCACGACCAGGGCGTAGCCCGACAGGTCGGCGGCCAGGGGCACGACGTCGGCGCGCAGCCCCAGGTCGAGGCAGGCGGAGTACCAGTCGAGCGCCTCCTGGCGGTAGCGCAGCTCCTGGGTGGGCGTGCCGCTGCCCTCGGCGGCCCACCAGGAGTCCCAGTCGAAGACGATGGCGATGTCGGCGGGGCGACGGCTGCTGCCCACGACCGGCGACAGGGCGTCCAGGCGCGCGCCGAGCTCCTGCACGGTGCGGTGCAGGGCGGTGCCGGTGCCGGCGTGGGGCAGCATCGCGGAGTGGTACTTCTCGGCGCCGCCCTGCGACTGGCGCCACTGGAAGTAGCAGACCGCGTCGGCGCCGTGGCCGACGTGGGTGAGCGAGTCGCGCACGAGGTGGCCGGGGCGCTTGGGGACGTTGACCGACTTCCAGTTGACCGCGCTGGTGGAGTGCTCCATGAGGAACCACGGCCGGCCGCCGGCGATGCCGCCGGTGAGGTTGGCCGAGAAGGACAGCTCGTCGAGCGGGCGCTCGCCGTCCTGCACGTAGTGGTCGTTGGAGACGAAGTCGACGTCGGCGGCCCAGGCGGCGTAGTCCATGCCGCGCGTCTCCCCCATCACCATGAAGTTGGTGGTCACCGGCACGTCGGGGGTGATCGCGACCAGCACGTCGCGCTCCGCGCGCAGGTGGTCGGCGAGGGCGTCGGAGGAGAAGCGCTGGAAGTCCAGGCGCTGGGTGGGGTTGATGAAGGAGCCGTGGCCGGCGAAGCGCGGCGGCAGCACCTCCTCCCACGCGCCGTAGCGCTGCGACCAGAAGCTGGTGGCCCAGGCGTGGTTGAGGGCCTCGACGCTGCCGTAGCGCGCCTGGAGCCAGGTGCGGAAGGCACGGGCGGCGTCGTCGGAGTAGTCGTGGACGTTGTGGCAGCCCAGCTCGTTGCTCACGTGCCAGGCGGCCAGGGCGGGGTGCTCGGCGTAGCGCTCGGCCACGGCGCGCACCAGGCGCAGCGCGTGCTCGCGGAAGACCGGTGAGGTGGGGCGCCAGTGCTGGCGCGCCCCGGGCCACACGGTGTGGCCCTCGAAGCTCACCGGCAGCACCTCGGGGTGCAGGGTGGTCAGCCACGGCGGCGGCGAGGCGGTGGCGGTGGCCAGGTCGACGGCGATGTCGTGGGCGTGCATGAGGTCCATGACCTCATCGAGCCAGGCGAAGTCGAAGCGGTCGGGCGCCGGCTGAAGCCGGGCCCAGGAGAAGATCGCGACCGACACGACGTTGACCCCCGCGCCGCGCATCGCGGCGACGTCCTCGGCCCACACCTCCCGCGGCCACTGCTCGGGGTTGTAGTCGGCGCCGAAGGCCATGCGCGGCTCGTCGGGCCGGGTGGGCCAGCGCAGCCAGCGGTGGGAGGTCGGGGCGGTCATGGTGCGTGCTCCTCGGAGGAAGGGACCGTCGGTACGACGGGACCGGGCCGGGCCGGTCCCGTCGCACCGACGGGGGTGGGGCGGGGTGCTGCGGTGCAGCGAGGGGCGGGTCCGGTCAGGAGACGGAGAAGCCCTGCTGCTCGCCGTACTCGGTCATCTGCTCCTGCCAGGCGGCGAGGCCGTCGGCGAGGGGCTCGTCGGAGACGTAGGCCTGGCCGACGGTGTCGTTGAAGATGCTGTTGGCGTAGACCTGGAACGGCAGGTAGGACCAGCCCTCGGCGACCTGGCCGGCCGACTCGGAGAGCACCTCGTTGACCTTCTGGTCGCCGAAGTACGGGAACTCCTTGCCGACGAACTCGTCGGACTCGATCTCCGCGACGGTGGCGGGGAAGGCGCCGCCGTCGACGCGGGTCTGCACACCGTCCTCGACGTTGGCGTACTCCAGGAAGGCGTAGGCCAGCTCCTTCTCCTGGGCGTCGGTCGGGATGGTCAGCGAGGAGCCGCCGTTCTCGGCGGTGGTCTCGGCGCCGGCCTCCCACTGCGGCATCGGCGCGACGCGCCAGTCGCCCTTGCCGTCGGGGGCACCGGACTCGAGGTTGGCCGGCATCCAGGCGCCGGTGACCAGGGTGGCCACGGTGCCGTCGTTGAGGCCGGAGAACCACTCGTCGCTCCACGAGCTGATCGGGGCGAGGAGCTCCTCGTCGATCATGGTCTGCCAGGTGTCGGCGTAGGTCTGCGCGCCCTCGTCGGAGAACTCGATGGTGACGTCCTCGCCCTCGGAGGAGAACGGCTGGGCCCCGGCCTGCCACATCAGGCTGGTCGCGAAGCCGGCGTCGCCGGTGTCGTTGGTGATGTAGACGTCGGGGTCGGCGGCCTGGAGGTCGCGACCGGCCTGCATGAACTCCTCCCAGGTGGTCGGCACCTCGATGCCGTACTCCTCGAAGACCTCCTGGTTGTAGAACATCGCCATCGGGCCGGAGTCCATGGGCAGGCCGTAGATGCCGTCGTTCTGCTGCACCGAGGACCAGGGGCCGGGGGTGAAGGTGTCCTCGAGGTCGGCGGCGCCGAACCCGCTCAGCTCGCTCACGCTGCCGGCCAGGGAGAACTGCGGCAGGGCGTAGTACTCGACCTGGGCGACGTCGGGCACGCCTTTGCCGGCCGAGACCGCGTTCTGCAGGGCGGTGTACTGGTCGTTGCCGGTGCCGGCGTTGACCAGCTCGACGTCGACGTTGGGGTACTCCGCCTCGAAGTCGCTGACGACCTTCTCCAGGGTGGGCTCCCACGCCCACACGGTGAGGGTGCCGCCCTCCTCGAGCGCGGCGTCGACGGCGTCGGCGGAGACCTGCTCCCCGCCGGAGGCGGAGTCGTCCCCCGAGCCGCAGGCGCTCAGGCTGAGCGCCCCGACGGCGGCGACGGCGACCGCTCCGAGCCAGCGGTTGCGTCGGTTCGTGTTCTTCATGGTGTGGGTGGTCCTCTCGGATCGTGCCTGCCCTGGACGGTGCGTCCCGGGGGGATCGGTGGGGTGGTGCGGGTGGTGGTGCGGGGTGGTGGGGCGCGGGTGCGCGCTCACTCCTTGACGGAGCCGGCGGCCAGGCCCGACTGCCAGTAGCGCTGGAGCAGCAGGAAGACGGCGACCAGCGGCAGGATGGTGACCACCGAGCCGGTGATGACGAGGTTGAAGACGGCCTCGCTGCCCGCGGTGGACGCCTGGGCGTTCCACGCGTTGAGCCCGAGGGTGAGGGGGTACCAGTCGGGGTCCTTGAGCATGATCAGCGGCAGGAAGTAGTTGTTCCAGGTCGCGACCATGGTGAAGAGCAGCACGGTGACGACGCCCGGCATGAGCAGCGGCAGGCAGATCTGCCAGAACACCCGGAACTCCGAGGCGCCGTCGACGCGCGCGGCCTCCATGAGCTCGGTGGGGATGGCGTCGGTGGCGAAGGTCCACATCAGGTAGAGGCCGAAGGGCGAGATGAGCGAGGGGATGATCACCGCCCACGGTGTGTTGGTGAGCCCCATCTGGCTGAACATCAGGAAGGTCGGCACCGCCAGCGCCGTGCCCGGCACCGCGACGGCCCCGATGACGACGGCGAAGACCGCCTTCTTGCCCGGGAAGTCGAAACGCGCCAGGGCGTAGCCGCCCAGCACCGCCAGCGCGGTGGCGCCGCCGGCGCCGAGCACGACGTAGAGCAGCGTGTTGAGCAGCCAGCGCAGGAAGATGCCGTCGTCGTAGGTGAAGGTCTCGGTGAGGTTGGACCACAGCGAGAAGTCGTCGGAGAACCACAGCCCGAAGGAGGTGAAGAGGTCGCCCTGGGTCTTGGTGGCGTTGATGACCAGCCACAGCAGGGGCACCAGGCTGTAGACGAGCACGATGCCGGTGAGGGCGGTCAGCAGCGGGCTGCGCCGGGCGCGGCGCTCGGCGGGGGCCCCGGTCACCGGGACGCCGCCGCGGCGGGCGCCGGAGCGGCTGGAGCGCAGGCGGGGGCCCGGGCGGACGGGGGCCGCGCCACGGTCGGGCGGGGTGGGGGCCAGGGGCGTGGTGGTCACGTCAGAGCTCCTTGCGCATGCCGCGCAGCTGCACGACGTAGGCGATGACCATGGTCACCAGGCCCATCACGATCGCGACGGTGGCGGAGTAGTTGTACTGCTGGCCCGAGAAGGACAGCGAGTAGGCGTAGAGGTTGGGCGTGAAGTCGGTGGTGATCGCGTTGGGCGCCAGGCTCTGCAGGATGCTCGGCTCGTTGAAGAGCTGGAAGCTGCCGATGATCGAGAAGATCGTCGCCACCACGAGCGCGCCGCGGATGGCGGGCAGCTTGATCGAGGTGATCACCCGCCACTCGCTGGCCCCGTCGATGGAGGCGGCCTCGTAGAGGCTGGTGGGGATGGTGCGCAGGGCGGCGAAGAAGATCAGCATGTTGTAGCCGACGAACTCCCAGGTCACGATGTTGCCGATGGAGGCCAGCACCCAGGTGGGGCTGAGCGGGTCGGGCAGCGAGGTGCCGAAGGCGTCGTTGACGTTGCCGACCAGGCCGAAGCGGTCGCCGTACATGAAGCCCCACATGAGCGAGGCGACGACGGCGGGCACGGCGTAGGGCAGGAAGATCGAGATCCGGAAGAACGACGCGCCGTAGAGCCGCCCGCTGTCGATGGCCAGCGCCACCAGCAGCGCGAGCAGCAGCATCACCGGCACCTGCACGACCAGGAAGAGGCCGACGCGGGTGAGCGACTCCCAGAAGGCGTCGTCGCCGAGCACCTGGGTGTAGTTGTCGAGCCCGACGAACGACGTGCCGCCGATGAGCTGGTCGCGGAAGAGGCTGAGGTAGACCGAGTAGACGATCGGAGCCAGGAACACCAGCGCGAAGACCGCGACGAACGGCGCCAGGAAGCCCCAGCCCGTCCACCGGCGGCGGTTGCGCGGGGCACGGTCTGCGATCGGTTGCTGGACCGCCATCGGCCTGCCTCCTCGGGGTGTCGCGGGATGCGATGTTTGCGTAAACATCGCGTTGTGAGGATGGTTACATCCCGCCCCGGCGTCCGTCAACGCCCCGACCGTCACTTCCTCGCCCGGGACTCGTTGGACAGGTCTCCGCCCCTGAGGAGCCACCCGTGTCCAGCACCCCGACCAGCCCGCTCGTCGACCCCGCCCTGCTGCAGCACTGCCGCCGCTCGGCCGAGGCCGGCTTCCCCTTCCGCGTGCGCACGCCCGCGGTCGCGGCGACCCTGCTGCTCCAGGGGCTGGCCACCCGCGACGCGAGCGACCCGCTGCTGCTCACCGGGCTCCCGCTCGCGCTGACCTGGGCCCCGCCGGCTCGCGACCCGCTGCCGCTGCGACCCACGGCTGCGTCCGCCGCCCCCGACCGCCCGCGGCGCTGCGCGAGCGGTCACCACCTCTCCCCCGTCGCCGCCGAGGTCACCGGGGTCCGTCAGCGGGGGGCCGCCGACGTCCTCGGCGGCGAGCGGGTCGAACTGTGCGCCCGCTGCGCCTCGATGCTCGCCGACGCGGGCTACTTCACCGCCCGGCCGGCCTGAGGGCCCGGCCCCGCCTCAGTCGAGCAGCACCCGCAGGCCGGTCGCGAGGAGCGCGGCCAGGGCGCACGCGGCCGCGACGAGCAGCAGCCCGCCGTCGTGGGCGATGCGTGCCCGCGGTCCCGGGTGCGGCGACGACGGGCGCCTCACCGGTCGGCCCCCGGGATCTCCAGCCCCGCCGCGTCCACGACGGCGAGGTTGAGCCCGAGCACGTCGACGCGGGGCTCGCCGAGCACGCCGAGCGTGCGACCCGCGGTGTGCTCGGCCACCAGGTCGCGCACCCTCGCCTCCGGCAGGCCGCTGGCCGCGGCGACGCGCGGCACCTGCAGGGCGGCGTACCGCGGCGAGATGTCGGGGTCGAGCCCGGAGGCCGACGCGGTGACCGCGTCGGGCGGGACGTCGGCGACGTCGACGCCCTCGCGGGCGGCGACCTCGGCCTGCCGCTCGGCGATGAGGTCGAGCAGCTCGGGGCTCTCGGGGCCGAGGTTGGAGCCGTAGGTCGCGAGCATGTCGTAGCCCTCGCCGGCGGCCGAGGGCCGGGGCCGGAAGAGCCGGTCGTCGTCGACGAGCTGTCCGACGAGGGCGGAGCCCGCGGCCTCGTCGGGGTCGGTGGTGCGCTCCCCCTCGACGCTCACCAGCGAGCCGTCGGCCCGCCACGGGAAGGCGACCTGGGCGACACCGGTGACCAGCAGGGGGTAGGCCACGCCGAGCAGCAGCGTGGCGGCGAGCAGCACGCGCAGGCCGGCGAGGCTCTGGCGGGAGAAGGCGAGCAGGGTCTTCACGCGGGGTCCTCTCAGAGACCGGGGACGAGGGAGACGAGGAGGTCGAGCAGCTTGATCCCGACGAAGGGGGCGACCAGGCCGCCGACGCCGTAGAGCAGCAGGTTGCGCCGCAGCAGGTCGGCGGCCGACGACGGCCGGTAGGCGACGCCGCGCAGCGCCAGCGGCACCAGCGCCACGATGACCAGGGCGTTGAACACGACGGCCGACACGATCGCCGACTCCGGGCTGCTCAGGCGCATCACGTTGAGCACCTCCAGCTGCGGGAAGGCGACCACGAACATCGCCGGCAGGATCGCGAAGTACTTCGCCACGTCGTTGGCGATCGAGAAGGTGGTCAGCGCCCCGCGGGTGATGAGCAGCTGCTTGCCGATCTCCACGACCTCGATCAGCTTGGTGGGGTCGGAGTCGAGGTCGACCATGTTGCCGGCCTCCTTGGCCGCGGTCGTGCCGGTGTTCATCGCCACCCCGACGTCGGCCTGGGCCAGCGCAGGTGCGTCGTTGGTGCCGTCGCCGCACATCGCGACCATCCGGCCGCCCTGCTGCTCGCGGCGGATGAGCGCGAGCTTCTCCTCGGGCGTGGCCTCGGCGAGCACGTCGTCGACGCCGGCCTCCCGGGCGATCGCGTGGGCGGTCACCGCGTTGTCGCCGGTCACCATCACCGTGCGGATGCCCATGGCGCGCAGCTCCGCGAAGCGCTCGCGCATGCCGTCCTTGACGACGTCCTTGAGGTGCACCACCCCGAGCAGGCGGGCCGGCCCGTCGCCGACGCGCTCGGCGACCACCAGCGGCGTGCCGCCGCTCGCGCTCACCTCCTGCACGGCGGCGTCGACCTCCGGGGAGGCCGCACCCCCGCCGTCGAGCACCCACCGCGACGTGGCCGAGGCGGCTCCCTTGCGCACGCTGCGACCGTCGAGGTCCAGCCCGCTCATCCGGGTCGTGGCGCTGAACTCCACCAACGACGCTCCCGTCGGCACCCCGTCGTACGTCGAGCCCACGAGGTCGACGATGCTGCGCCCCTCGGGGGTCTCGTCGGCCAGGGAGGCGAGGAGCGCGGCCTCGGCCAGCTCCGCGTCCGAGACGCCGCCGGCCGGGAGCAGCGCGCTGGCACGCCGGTTGCCGTGGGTGATGGTGCCGGTCTTGTCGAGCAGCAGCACGTCGACGTCCCCGGCCGCCTCCACGGCGCGCCCGCTCATGGCCAGCACGTTGCGTCGCACGAGCCGGTCCATGCCGGCGATGCCGATGGCCGAGAGCAGGGCCCCGATCGTCGTGGGGATCAGGCACACCAGCAGCGCCACGAGCACCACCACCGACTGGTCGGCGTCGCTGTGGTCGGCGATGAGGTAGAGCGTCGCGCAGACCACGACGAAGACGATGGTCAGCGCCCCCAGCAGCACGCCGAGCGCGATCTCGTTGGGGGTGCGCTGGCGCTGCGAGCCCTCGACCAGGGCGATCATCCGGTCGACGAACGACTGCCCCGGCGCGGAGGTGATGCGCACGACGATGCGGTCGGAGAGCACCGTGGTGCCGCCGGTGACGGCGCACCGGTCGCCCCCGGACTCCCGGATCACCGGGGCCGACTCCCCGGTCACGGCCGACTCGTCGACCGAGGCGACACCCTCGACGACGTCACCGTCACCGGGGATCCGCTCCCCCGCCTCCACCACGACGAGGTCGCCGACGCGCAGCGAGGTGCTCGACACCTGCTCCTCCTCGCCGCGGCGGTCCAGGCGACGTGCGGTGGTCTCCTGCTGCAGCGCCCGCAGGCTCGCGGCCTGGGCCTTGCCCCGGCCCTCGGCCACCGACTCGGCGAGGTTGCCGAAGAGCACGGTGAGCCACAGCCAGAGCGAGACGAGGACCGCCAGTGCGCTGGGGTCGAGGACGCTGAGCACGGTGGTCGTCACGGCCCCGACCTCGACGACGAGCATGACCGGGGTGGCGAGGAGGAGACGCGGGTCGAGCTTGCGCAGGGCGCCGGGCAGCGCCGCGCTGACGGTCGTCAGCAGGGAGGTGGTCACGAGAGGGACTCCACGATCGGGCCGAGCACGAGCACGGGCACGTAGGTCAGACCGACCAGGACCAGGGCGACGCCGGCGAGCAGGGTGACGAAGAGGGGACGGTGGGTCGGCAGCGTGCCGGCCCCGGGCGGTCGTGGGTGCTGCTCGGCGAAGCGACCGGCGAGCGCCAGCACCAGCACGATCGGGACGAAGCGGCCCAGCAGCATGCACAGGCCGAGCAGGGTGTTCCAGAACGGCGTGCCCGACGTCAGCCCACCGAAGGCGCTGCCGTTGTTGTTGCTCGCCGACGTCACGGCGTAGACCGCCTCCGTCAGCCCGTGGGGGCCGCCCTCCTGCAGCCCGGCCAGACCGGCCGGAGCGGTGAGGGCCACGGCGCTGCCGACGAGGACGAGCACAGGGGTGGTGAGCACGTAGCCCGCCACCAGCACGATCTCGCGCTGGCCGATGCGCTTGCCGACGTACTCCGGAGTGCGCCCCACCATCAGACCGCTGAGGAAGACGGTCACGACGGCGAGCATCAGCATGCCGTAGAGCCCCGACCCGACGCCGCCGGGCGAGATCTCGCCGAGCATCATGTTGAAGAGGGCGATGCCCCCGCCGGGGGCGGTGAGCGAGTCGTGCATGGCGTTGACCGCACCGGTCGAGGTGCCGGTCGTGACGGCCGCCCACAGGGCCGACCCGGCGGTGCCGAAGCGGACCTCCTTGCCCTCCAGCGCTCCGCCGGCGAGCTCGGGCGCGGAGCCGGGCCCGGCCATCTCGGCCCAGGTCAGCAGCGCCACCGAGGTCGTGAGCAGCAGGGCCATGACCGCCACCACGGCGCCGCCCTGACGGCGGTCGCGCACGAGGTGGCCGAAGGCCCAGGCCATCGCGAAGGGCACCAGCAGCATCAGGTACGTCTCGAGCAGGTTGCTGGCCGGCGACGGGTTCTCGAAGGGGTGGGCGGAGTTGACGTTGTAGAAGCCGCCGCCGTTGGTGCCGAGCTGCTTGATCGCCTCCTGGCTGGCCACCGGCCCGCCGGTGATCTCCTGGGTGGCGCCGCTCAGCGTGGTCACGGCGTGGGGCTCGGCGAGGTTCTGCACCGCCCCGAGCGCCACGAGCAGCAGCGCGGAGAGCAGCGCGATCGGCAGCAGCACCCGCACGACGCTGCGCACGAGGTCGGTCCAGAAGTTGCCGACCCGACCGTCGCGGCCGCTGCGGGCCAGGCCGCGCGCCAGGGCCGCCGCGACGGCCATGCCGACCCCGGCGGAGACGAAGTTCTGCACCGTCAGGCCGGCCATCTGCATCGTGTGGCCCAGGGCGGCCTCGCCGGAGTACCACTGCCAGTTGGTGTTGGTGACGAAGCTGACCGCGGTGTTCCAGGCACCGTCGGCGGGCAGCGCCGGGAAGCCGAGCGACAGCGGCAGGTGCTGCTGGAGGCGCCCGAGGGCGTAGAGCCCGAGCACCCCGACCATCGAGAAGCCGAGCACCGACAGGGCGTAGGTGCGCCAGTGCTGGTCGGCGTCGGGGTCGAGGCGCAGCAGGCGGTAGGCCGCGGACTCGGCGCGCAGGTGGCGCGGGGACAGGTACATCAGCGCCAGCCGGCGCCCGAGGACGGGCACGGTCAGCGCGAGCAGCACGGCGAGGAGGAGGACCTGGCCGAGCGCGGGACCGAGCGCGCTCACCGGACGGCGTCGTCGGCGGAGCCGGCGTGGGCGGTGGGACCCCCACCGCCGGCGCGGCCGGAGCGGTCGAGGACTCCGGCGAGGAGGGCCAGCAGCACGAAGGCCGTGAGGGTCAGGGCGAGGTAGAGGAGGTCGGACACGACCTCATTCCAGAGCCTGTCAGCCGCTCCCCGGGACCTCCTTGATGCTTCCCTGACGGCCCGCTGCGCCCCGTTGACGCCTCCCTAGCGGGAGTGCGTCGGGGGCCGCTCACCCCACGTGCACGTGGGGGCGGCGGGCCCGGTCGGGCTCGGCGCGCCGCAGCACCTCGCGCGTCACGGGCGCCACCTCGCCGACCCCGAAGACGAGGAACCGCAGGAACTGCAGCACCGGGTTGCCCTCGGTCCACTCGAAGTAGATGTGGGGCGTCACGCCCGTCGTGTCACGTGCGTGCAGCAGCAGGGCGGCGAGAGCGTTGGGGACCGTGGACGACTCGAGGGTCAGCACGCGTCGCGACCCGTGGCGCACGCTGCCCCGCACGCGCACCACGGCCTCGAAGTCGGAGGGATCGGTCACGGTCACCTCCACGAAGATGACGTCGCCCTCGTCGGCGATGTCGTTGTCGGCCGCCATCTGCCGGGCCTTGTCGTCGTACTCCCCCCGGTCCCCCGAGCCCGGCTCGTTGGCGATCAGCCGGATGCGTCGACGCGCGCAGTCCCGCAGGAAGCGCTCCGCGGTCTCGTCGAGCTCCACCGACGTCACACGGAGCTCGAAGGCCCGACGCACGCGCGAGAGGAAGGACACCACGACGATGGCCGCGATGAACGCCCCGCCGATGCGCACGCCGTCGGGACGCTCCACCACGTTGACCACGGTGGTGTAGACGAACACCAGGGCGATCGCGCCGAAGGCGAGGGTGCGCTTGCGCTGGCGGTCGCGACGGGCGGCGAGGGTCACGGCCACCGCCGCAGAGGTCATCAGCACGAGCACGCCGGTGGCGTAGGCCCCGCCCTGGGCGTCGACGTCGGCGTCGAAGACCCACGTGACGAAGAACGCCACCGCGATCAGCACGAGCACCAGCGGCCGCACCGCCCGGGCCCAGTCGGGCGCCATGCCGTAGCGCGGCAGGTAGCGCGGGATGAGGTTGAGCAGGCCGGCGAGCGCCGAGGCGCCGGCGAACCAGAGGATGGCGATCGTCGAGGCGTCGTACACCGTGCCGAAGACGCTGCCGAGGTTCTCGTGGGCCAGGTAGGCCAGCGCGCGTCCGTTGGCCTCTCCCCCCTCCTGGAACTCCGCCGCCGGGATCAGCATGGTGGTGACGGTGCTGCTCGTGACCAGGAAGACGCTCATGGTGAGCGCAGCGGTGGTCAGCAGCCGCTTCGTGCCGCGGATCCGCCCGGCGGGGTGGTCGGGTGTGTCCCCGGGATCACCCTTGACCTGGGGCATGACCGCGACCCCGGTCTCGAAGCCGCTCATGCCCAGGGCGAGCTTGGGGAAGACGACGAGGGCGACCGCCACCACCATCACCGGGTTGCCGTGCTGCTCGGTCAGCGCCTCCGACCAGTCGGCCACGACCGACGGGGTGGTCGCCACCTGCCACAGCCCCACGCCGATCACCACGGCGTTGAGGGCGAGGTAGCCGGCGACCAGCACCACCGCCACCCCGATGGCCTCGGAGAAGCCGCGCAGGAAGACAGCACCCAGCGCCCCCAGCAGCACCAGCGTGATGAGCACCTCGTGGCCGTGCCAGGCCGAGGGCACGTGGGGGTTCTCCACGATGTGGGCGGTCGCATCGGCCGCCGAGAGGGTCATCGTGATGAGGAAGTCGGTGGCCGCGAAGCCCAGCAGGGCGAGCACGAACAGCTTGCCCTTCCAGTAGGACAGCAGCCGCTCGAGCATGGCGATCGACCCCTCACCGCGCGGCGACTCCTCCGCGACGCGGCGGTAGACCGGGAGCGCGCCGAGCAGGGTGAGCGCCACCAGCACGATCGTGGCCAGCGGGGAGACCGCACCCGCGGCCAGGGCGGCGATCCCGGGCTGGTAGCCGAGGGTGGAGAAGTAGTCGACACCGGTCAGGCACATGACGCGCCACCACGACGTGGTGTGCTCCTCCTGCGGCGGCAGGCCGTGCGGGGCCTGGTGGACGCGGCGGTCGGAGAGGTCCGACAGCAGCCACCCCCGCAGGCCGCCCCGCGCGTCCTCACCGCCCGCGGTGCCGGACGTGGGGCCGGACGTGGGGCCGGGGGGTGGCGCTGGTCGGTGCACGTCGACGGACATCCCCCCAGCCTGCCGAGGAGACCGGCTCCGCACACGCCGATCCGGGCCTGCGGGGCGTCAAGGAACCGTCAAGGTTCCCCACTTCCATCGCGCCCGTTCGTCCGGACTACGTCCGGACTGCGTCAGGGCTGCGTCAGGGCTGCGTCAGGGCCCCATGCAGACCGCCCCGCCGCGCGGGTGCGCGGCGGGGCGGGAGGTCGTGCGATGGGAGAGCGTCAGACGCGGGTCTTGTTCTTGCCCGCGACGCTCTCGGCGACGCCGATGAGGAGCACGGCGGCGATGACGGCGAGCACGAAGCCGATGACGTTCAGCTCGAAGATGCCGCCGGTGCCGAAGAGCTGCGCGATGAGCCCTCCGATGAGGGAGCCGACGAGGCCGAGACCGAGGGTCGCGAGCAGCCCCAGGTTCTGCTTGCCGGGCTTGATGAGGCGCGCGAGCGCACCGATGATGAGGCCTGCCACAAGGAATCCGATCATGGAGCAGACGCTACGCACGGGGGCGGCCCGACCCATCACCCGTGGAGGTGACACGTCGGGGCACAGGCGTGCTCCCGCGCCCGGGCGGGCGCCGGTGGGGATGCCGGTGGGAATGCCGCACCCCGGGTCGTGGTTGAGTCACGGTTGACCCGCGCAACCAACCGCGCGGCCCGCCCCACGAGCCCCACCCAGGAGCCCCTCCCCGTGTCACCAGCGATCCGTGGCAACCAGAGCCTCACCTTCGCCGTCCTCACCGTCGCGGTCTCGTCCTTCGCGCTGCTGCAGTCGCTCATCGTGCCGGTGCTGGCGCAGATCCAGCTCGAGTACGACACCGACCAGACCACCGTGACGTGGGTGCTGACCGCCTACCTGCTCTCGGCGTCGATCGCGACCCCGCTGCTGGGCCGGATCGGCGACGCGGTGGGCAAGAAGAAGATGCTCGTGGTCACCCTGAGCGCCCTGGCCGTGGGCTCGCTCATGGCCGCGCTGGCGCCGAGCATCGGCTGGCTGATCGTGGCCCGCGTGGTGCAGGGCCTCGGCGGCGGCGTGCTGCCGCTGTCGTTCGGCATCATCCGCGACGAGTTCACCGGCCGGGTCACCGGCGCGCTCAGCGTGATCGCCTCGCTCACCGCGGTCGGCTTCGGCGCCGGCATCGTGGTGGCCGGCCCGATCGTCGACTCGCTGGGCTACCACTGGCTGTTCTGGCTGCCGATGATCGCCACCGCCGTCGCCGCCCTCGCCGCGCTCGTGCTGGTGCCCGAGTCGCCCGTGCGCACCCCCGGGCGCCTGCCCGCCCTGCCCGCCGTGCTGCTCGCCGGCTGGCTGGTCGCCCTGCTGCTGGCCGTGAGCCAGGGCAACAAGTGGGGCTGGGCCTCGGTCGAGGTGCTGGGCCTGCTCGCGGCCGCCGCCGTGCTCGCCGCCCTGTGGGTGCGCGTCGAGACGCGGGTGCCGGTGCCGCTCATCGACATGCAGATGATGCGCCTGCGCGGTGTCTGGACGACCAACGTCGTCGGGGCCTTCGTCGGCTTCGGCATGTTCGCCTCCTTCGGCTTCCTGCCGCAGTTCCTCCAGACCCCGTCGGCGGCCGGCTACGGCTTCGACGCCACCATCACCGAGTCGGGCCACCTGCTGCTGCCCAGCGCCGTGGCCAGCTTCGTGGTCGGCTTCCTCACCGCCCGCCTCATCGGCCGCTTCGGCGCCCGCCTGGTCATCGTCACCGGCACCCTGATCAGCGGTGCGGCCTTCGCCTCGATGGCGCTCTTCCACGACACCACCGCCCAGCTCTACGCCGCCACCACGGCCCAGGGCCTCGGCTCGGGCCTGGTCTTCTCCAGCCTGGCCGGCGTGGTCATCGCCAGCGTGCCGCGCGAGCAGACCGGCGTGGCCAGCGGCATGAACGCCAACATCCGCACCATCGGCGGCTCCATCGGCTCGGCCGTCATGGCCGGCATCGTGACCGCCCGGATGAACCCGGCCGGCTTCCCCGAGGAGAGCGGCTACACGATCGGCTTCGCGATCCTGGCCGTCGGCATGCTGGTGGCCGCGGCCGCCGCGATGCGGATCCCCGACATCCACGACCCCGCGACCGAGCAGACCGACGACGCGGTCGAGCTCGAGCCGGAAGCCCCCTCGCCGCAGCCGGTCACGACGTAGGACGCGCGGCCGGCCGGCGGGGCCCGGGCTAGAGGTAGAGCCCGGTGACCTCGTCGCCCAGCCGCTCGGCGGCCACGGCGTGCACGTCGCGCTCGCGCATGACGACGTAGAGCTCGCCGTGCACCTCGACCTCGGACTTGTCGTCGGCGTCGAAGAGCACGCGGTCGCCGGTCTCGACTGAGCGGGCGCTGGGCCCGGTGGCCACGACGCGGGCCCAGGAGAGCCGGCGCGCGCCCATCGCCGCGGTCGCCGGGATCACGATGCCTCCCGACGAGCGGCGCTCGCCGGCCTCGGCGTCGATCTCGACGAGCACGCGGTCGTGCAGCATCTTGATCGGCAGCTTGTCCGACACGGGCTCGGCCTGTCCGGGGGGCGGCGTCAGCGCACGACGCGGCGCACGACGACGAGCGTCACCACGACGCCGACGACCACACCGACGGTCTTGAGGATGTTGTCGGTGCGCGGCTCACCGGAGTCGACGTCGACGTAGTGGGCCTTCAGCGAGTAGGCCTGGCGCCCCGCGATGGTCTTGGGGCTGGCCCGGTGCAGCAGCTGGTCGATGGTGCCGGCCAGACGCTCGCGGGTCTCCTCGATCTCACGCTCGAGGGCGCTGGGCTGCTTGGGCTCGTTGGTCACCCGCCCACGCTACCAACCCGCGCCGCGGCCGAGGCTGCGCGGGTCGAAGCCGAAGGGCAGCTCGAGGCGGTGGCGGCGCATCAGGTCGTCGTCGGTCAGCACGTCGTAGGTCGCGCCGTCGGCCACGACCGTGCCGTCGTGGAGCACCACCGACCGCGGGCAGAGCTCCAGGGCGTAGGGCAGGTCGTGGGTCACCATGAGCACGGTGACGTCGAGCGAGCGCAGGATGTCGGCGAGCTCGCGTCGCGAGGCGGGGTCGAGGTTGGAGGAGGGCTCGTCGAGCACGAGCACCTCCGGCTCCATGACCAGCACGGTCGCGACCGCGACGCGGCGACGCTGGCCGAAGGACAGGTGGTGCGGCGGCCGGTCGGCGTAGTCGGCCATGCCGACCTGCTCGAGCGCGGCCATGACGCGACGGTCGAGCTCGGCGCCCCTGACCCCGAGGTTGGCGGGCCCGAAGCCGACGTCGGCACGCACCGAGCCCATGAAGAGCTGGTCGTCGGGGTCCTGGAACACGATGCCCACGCGTCGCCTGACCTCGGCGAGGTTCTCCTTGGTCACCGGCAGCCCGCTGACGCTCACGCTGCCGGCCCCGGCGGTGTGGATGCCGTTGAGGTGGAGCACGAGGGTGGTCTTGCCGGCGCCGTTGGGGCCCAGCAGCGCGACGCGCTCGCCGCGGTGCACGTGCAGGTCGACGCCGTAGAGGGCCTGGTGGCCGTCGGGGTAGGCGTAGGCGAGGCCGCGGACGTCGAGCACGGGCGTGGTCATGGGCACATCATCGCGCCGGCGCCCGCGCTCATCGCGACATGGTGCCGGTGTAGCCCCGCGAGAGCATCGCGAGGTGCACCCGCTCGCCGCGCTCGTAGGAGCGGATGAAGAGCGACCCCATGGAGCGCGCGAGCACCGGCCAGTGCCGCGGGTTGCGCGCGGAGAAGCCCCGCGACTCCCGGGCGACCTTCATCCGCTGCAGCTCGGTGGTGACGACCTCGAGGTAGCGGATCATGAAGCCCATGATCTGCACCAGCAGGCTGGGCAGGCGCAGGCGCTCCAGGCCGCGCAGCAGGGCCTGCGGCTCGGTGGTGGCGGCCAGCGTCAGGCTGGCCAGCACCCCGAGGGTGCCCTTGGCCAGCAGCGCCCAGGCGGCCAGCAGCCCCGGGCCGCTGACCGAGACCCCGAGCACCTCGATCCGCTCGCCGTGGGCCACGAAGGGCAGCAGCAGCGCGAAGAGCACGAAGGGCACCTCGACCACCATGCGCTTGAGCAGGTACGTCGGGGGCACCCGCGAGAGCGCGACGACCCCGAGCAGCACGACCAGGAAGCCGGCGTAGGCCGCGAACCACTCGCGCGGCGTGGCCACCACGACCACCATGAACGCCACGAGCGCGACGATCTTCAGGTGGGCCGGGGCCCGGTGGACCGCGGAGTGGCCGTGGAAGTGCAGCGTGTGGCCGTGACCGGCGCCCACGTCAGTGGTCCTGGTCGACGGGCTGGTCGACGGGCTGGTCGACGGGCTGGTCGACGGGCTGGTCGACGGGCTGGTCGACCGGCTGGTCGGCGGGCTCGCCCCTGCGGCGCACCAGCAGGGTCAGCCCCCCGGCCAGCGCGAGCACCACGAGCACGCCCACGACGCCGGCCACTCCTCCGGAGAGCCGCTCGTCGGAGATGAAGCTGCTGCCGTAGCCGGCGAAGGGTCCCTCGCCGGCCGCGTGGTCGGTCTCGGTGTCGGCGAAGCCCTGGTCCTGGGAGACCTTGGTCAGCCCGTCGGGCGCGCTGGCGGCGTAGAAGCTCACGACGCCCGCGAGCAGCAGCGAGACGACGAGCACCCCGAGGAGCACCATGCGGGTGCCGGGGCGCCTCATGCCGCGCTCGCCGTCGGGGAGGTGCGGACCTCGAGGGTGCGCTGGGCCAGGACCCGGCGTGCGCCGTGGACGAGGTCGGGGCGCACGGCGATGATCGAGCCGACCGCGAGGAAGGTGATGACCCCCTCGCCGACGCCGATGAGCAGGTGCACCCCCAGCATCGCGGTGGTGAGGTTGTCGAGCGGGAGCGGCGCGACCCCGCCCACGGCGTAGAGGCCGACGAAGACCAGCGCCGCGACCGGCACCGACACGAAGGCCCCGATCCCGGCGGCCAGCGGCACCATCGACACCCGCTTGGGCAGCACCGTCTGGAGCAGCCGGAAGACGCCCCAGCCGACGGCGCAGGTCACGACGCCCATCAGCACGATGTTGGTGCCCAGAGCCGTGATGCCGCCGTCGGCGAAGAGCAGGGCCTGCACGACGAAGACCACGCTGGTGCAGAGCACCCCGGTCCACGGCCCCACGAGCACCGCGGCGATCGCACCGCCCATGAGGTGGCCGGTCGTGCCCGCCGCGACGGGGAAGTTGAGCATCTGGGTGGCGAAGACGAACGCCGCGACGAGGCCGGCCAGCGGCGCCGTGCGGTCGTCGAGCTCGCGGCGCGCACCGCGCAGGGCCAGGCCGACGGCGGCGGCGGCCACCACGCCGGTGCCGACCGACGTCGGTGCGTCGAGGAATCCGTCGGGCACGTGCATGCGGGTCTCCTGCGGTCGGGCGTGGCGAGGGGCGGCCGGGCGTGGTCGGTTACGGTTCGACACCGACGAGTGCCACGGATGGGTCGTTGCCCTCGTGACGTTATTGCACACCGTGTGCGACAACACTACCCGACCGGACAGGACCAGCCCGATGAGCGAGACCGCAGCCCCCACCCGCCTCTCCCCCGGCGACCCGGCCCCCGACCTGACCCTGGGCGACGACACCGGCGCCACGGTCTCGCTGGCCGACCTGCGCGGACGCAAGGTCATCGTGTACTTCTACCCCGCGGCGATGACCCCGGGCTGCACCAAGCAGGCCTGCGACTTCACCGACTCGCTGGAGTCGCTGCGCGCCTCCGGCTACGAGGTGCTCGGCGTCTCCCCCGACAAGCCGGCCAAGCTGGCCAGCTTCCGCGAGCGCGACGGCCTGGGCATCACCCTGCTCTCCGACCCCGACAAGAGCGCTATGGCGGCGTGGGGCACCTTCGGGGAGAAGAAGATGTACGGCAAGGTCGTCCAGGGCGTCATCCGCTCCACGTTCGTCGTCGACGAGCAGGGCACGATCGAGCTCGCGCAGTACAACGTCAAGGCCACCGGCCACGTCGCCAAGCTGCGCCGCGACCTGGGCCTCGACGCCTGAGCCCGGGTCGGGCACGGGATACTGGGGCCCGGCGCCCGTAGCCCAACGGCAGAGGCAACAGGTTTAGGTCCTGTCCAGTGAGAGTTCGAATCTCTCCGGGCGCACTCCCGGTCCGGGGACCGGGCGGCTCAGCCCTCCTCGCGCAGCCGGGGCGGGGTGAACTGGTCGGGGTGGAATCCGCGCTTGTCGGCGTAGAACTCCCGCACCCGGTCCATGTCGGCCACCACGTCGCCGGTCGTGGGGAAGGTCGGACCCCAGCCGACGGTGCGGCTCGGGGCGTCGAGGAAGGCCAGGGTGATCGGCAGCCCGGTCTGCTGGGAGATCCGGTAGAAGCCCGACTTCCACAGCTCGCCGCGGCTGCGCGTGCCCTCGGCGGCGATCCCCAGCAGGAAGGTCTCGTCGACGGCGGCGTCGGCGACCAGGGCCCGGATGGTGCCGCCGGGGTCGCGCCGGTCGAGGGCCACCGCGCCGGTCGCCCGCAGCAGCGGGGCCAGCGGGCCCTTGAAGAACTCCTTCTTCACCAGCAGCCGGATCTGCACGTCGCTGTCCCACGCCAGCAGCATGGTCAGCACCCAGTCCCAGTTGGAGGTGTGGGGGGCGCCGACCAGCACCCCCTTGGTCGGCACGGTGCCGACGGTGCGCCAGCGCGCGAGGCGCAGGAGCAGTCGGGCGAGGTTCCTGCGGACGAAGAAGTGCCGGCTCATCGCACGACCGTAGCGGCGAGGACCGGTCCGAGCGCGCGCAGCGCGTGGCCGCGGTGGGAGATGGCGTCCTTCTCCTCGCGGCTCAGCTCGGCGGTGCTGCGGCCGGGCTGATCGTCGGCCTCGAAGAGGCCGTCGTAGCCGAAGCCGCCCTCGCCCCTGACCTCGCGCAGCACACGGCCGGTCATCTCGCCGTGCACGACCTCCTCTCCGCCGGGGTGGCACAGCGCCACGGCGCAGGCGAAGCGGGCCGCGCGACGCTCGTCGGGCACGTCGCAGAGCTGGGCGAGCAGCAGCGCGTTGTTGCGCGCGTCGACCTCCTCGCGGGCGACGCCGTCGCGCGGGCCCGACCACCGGGCGCTGAGGACACCCGGCATGCCGTTGAGCGCGTCGACGCAGAGCCCGGAGTCGTCGGCGACCGACGGCAGGCCCGTGGCGGCCAGGCCGGCGCGCGCCTTGAGCAGGGCGTTGCCCTGGAAGGTGGGCTGGTCCTCGACCGGCTCGTCGTAGTCGACCCCGAGGGCGGGCAGGTCGTCGAGCCCGACCACCTCCACGCCGGGCACGTGCTCGCGCAGGATGCGCTCCATCTCCTCGATCTTCTTGCGGTTGCGCGAGGCGAGGAAGATCCGGGTGCTCACGAGCCGAGCGCCTCCTGCTGCAGGCGGGTCAGGTCGGCGCAGCCCTTCTCGGCCAGGCCCAGCAGCGCGTCGAGCTCACGGCGGTCGAAGGGCGCACCCTCCGCGGTGCCCTGCACCTCCACGAAGCTGCCCGTGCCGGTCATCACGACGTTCATGTCGGTCTCGGCGCGCACGTCCTCGACGTAGGGCAGGTCGAGGCGGGGCACGCCGTCGATGATCCCGACGCTGACCGCCGCGACCGAGCCGGTGAGCGGGGCGCCCTTGAGCGCCCCGGTCTGGCGCAGGTGGGCGACCGCGTCGACCAGGGCGACGTAGGCACCCGTGATGGCGGCCGTGCGGGTGCCGCCGTCGGCCTGCAGCACGTCGCAGTCGAGCTGGATGGTGTTCTCGCCGAGTGCGTCGTAGTCGATGACGGCGCGCAGCGAGCGGCCGATGAGCCGGCTGATCTCGTGGGTGCGCCCGCCGATGCGGCCCTTGACCGACTCGCGGTCGGAGCGGGTGTTGGTGGCCGCGGGGAGCATGGCGTACTCCGCGGTGACCCAGCCCTTGCCCGAGCCCTTGCGCCAGCGCGGCACCCCCTCGGAGGCCGACGCGGCGCAGAGCACCTTCGTGCGGCCGAACTCCACCAGCACCGACCCGGCGGCGTGGTCGAGCCAGTGGCGGGTGATCGTGATCGGGCGGAGCTCGTCGTCGGCGCGGCCGTCCTCGCGTGCAGTCATGACCGCGACCCTAACGGCGCCTCACTTCATCTCGGCGCGCAGCAGGCGCAGGATGCCGAAGGCCAGCGGCACGACCAGCCAGATGATGCTGGCCGTGGCCAGCTGCGCCCACTCCTCGCCCGAGGGCCGGAAGTCGCCGGTGAAGAGCGGGGTCTGGGCGGTGTTGAGCTCGATCCAGGGCGTGAGGTCCTGGAACCAGCCGACGAAGGCGCCGATGATGCCCACGACCGTGGGGATGATGAGGGAGTAGACGAAGTAGCCGACGATCGCCGCCGGGGTGTTCATCAGCAGCATCGCCAGCGCGAAGCCGATCAGCACGCCGATGAGGTTGGCGAGCACGAAGTTCTGCACCTGGCTGTACTCCAGCGACCAGGACACCTCGAAGCCTCGCAGCGAGGCCAGCACCGCCCCGACCGCGGCGATCACGGCGGCGAGCACCAGCACGCCCAGGGAGATGATCAGCCCGGCGCTCAGCTTGGCCGCGACGATCCGGGGCCGTCGGGGCTCGAGGGTGAAGGTCACCAGGCCGGTGCGCTGGCCGAACTCACCGGTGACCAGCAGGATCGGGATGATCGGCAGGAAGAACCCCAGCGTGCCGCCCATGGCGAGCAGGAAGTCGCTGAAGTCCTGGAAGCCCTCGTCGAAGAGCAGGGCGATGACCAGCATGACCACGACGCACAGCCCGACGACGCTGAGGCTGTAGGCGCGACCGGCGCGGGTGTCGAAGCTCTTGCGCAGCTCCACCGAGACCAGGCGCCCGAAGGGCACCGCGGGGGTCTGCGAGACGTCGAGGGTGGGGAGCGGGGCGGAGGTGGCGCTCATGCCAGGTGTCCTTCCGTGGCGGGGGCGGGCGCGACGGCGTCACGCTGGGTGTCGGAGGTGAGCTGGAGGAAGAGGTCCTCCAGGCCGGCGGAGCCGGTGCGCAGGTCGGTGAGCACGACGCCGGCCTCCAGGGCGGCGCGGCCGACCTCGACGGCCTCGCACTCCGCGCGCAGGCCGTCGCCGGCGGGCGTGACCTCGACCCGGCGCGCGACGAGGGCGTCGGCCAGGGCCCGGTTGTCGAGCGAGGTGACGAGGGTGGAGGCGTGCTCGCCGGCCAGCAGGGTCTTCTTGTCGCCCTGGGCCACGATCCTGCCGCGCCCGATGAGGATCATCTCGTCGGCGATGATCTCGACCTCGTGCAGCAGGTGGCTGGAGAGCAGCACGGTGCCGCCGCGCTCGGCGTAGCCCTTGAGCAGGCCGCGCATCCAGCGGATGCCGGCGGGGTCGAGGCCGTTGGCGGGCTCGTCGAGGATCAGCACCGACGGGTCGCCGAGCAGCGCGTGGGCGATGCCGAGGCGCTGCTTCATGCCGAGGGAGTAGTTGCGCAGCCGGCGACCGGCCTCCTTGTCGTCGAGGGAGACCAGGGCGAGCATCTCGTCGACGCGCGAGGCGGGCAGGCCCATGGTGCGCGCGCCGAGGGTGAGGATCTCGCGCCCGGTGCGGCCCGCGTGCTGGGCCGAGGCGTCGAGCAGCACCCCGACGTGGCGGCCGGGGTTGGGGATGTCGCGGTAGAGGTGGCCGCCGATGGTGACGCGCCCGTGGGTGGGCGGGGTGAGGCCGACCATGACCCGCATGGTGGTGGTCTTGCCCGCGCCGTTGGGCCCGAGGAAGCCGGTGACCCGGCCGGGCTGGCAGGTGAAGCTGACGTCGTCGACGGCGGTGAACGCGCCGTACGTCCTGGTGAGTCCTTCGACTGAGATCATGCGACCACCCTGCCCGCTCCCCCGCGGGCGCACACCGGACCCCGGGCTGCGGCGGGGTGACCAAAGTAGGGGGTCGGCACGACCCGGGGCGCTGCCCGGCGGGGCCGGGACGCCCTAGCCTGGGGTCGTGCAGCGACCGACCCCGGAGGACTACCAGCCGCCGTTGTCGTGGTGGCGCCACGGGTGGCGGCTGCTGCTGTGCGCGGTCATCAGCGCGGTCGTGTGGCCCCAGTTCGCCCCCGAGCAGCTCGACGTGATGCCAGTGCTGTTCTGGCTCGACCTGGGCGTCGGCCTGGCGTCCTACGTCGTGGTCCTGGGGCGCCGGCGGTGGCCGGTGACGGTCGCGGTGGCGACCAACGCGATGACGCTGGTCTCCGGCGTGGCCGCCGGACCGGCCACCCTCGCCGCGGTCTCGATGGCCACCCGTCGGCGGCTGCTGCCGATCGTCGCGACCTCGCTGGTCGCCGTGGTGGCCTCGATGCTCTACACCGAGCTCGAGCCCTCGGTGGTCGACGACCCGTTCTGGATCTCGCTGACCGCCACGGTCATCGCCGTCGCGGCCAGCATGGGCTGGGGCATGTACATCGGCTCGCGCCGCGAGCTGCTGTGGACCCTGCGCCACCGCGCCGAGCGCGCCGAGGCCGAGCAGGAGCTGCGCGTGGGCCAGGCCCGCGGCCAGGAGCGCTCGCGCATCGCCCGCGAGATGCACGACGTGCTGGCCCACCGGATCTCGCAGATCTCGCTGCACGCCGGCGCCCTGACCTACCGCGACGACCTCACCGCCGCCGACATGCGCGCCAGCGCCGAGGTCATCCAGACCACGGCCCACCAGGCCCTCACCGACCTGCGGACCGTGCTGGGCGTGCTGCGCGACGACGAGGGCAACGCCCTCGACGCCCCCCAGCCCACCTACGCCGACCTGCGCGCCCTGGTGGCCGACGCCGAGGCGGCCGGCCTGCGCGTGGAGTACGCCGACGACGTGCGCGCCGCCGACGGGGCCGGCGGGGTGCCCGACGCGCTCGGCCGGGCGCTCTACCGCATCGTGCAGGAGGGCATCACCAACGCCCGCAAGCACGCCCCCGGCGCGACGCTGCTGATCAGCCTCAGCGGCTCGCCCGACGACGGGATCGCCGTGGAGCTGCGCAACCGCCTCGGCTTCGCCGCCGCGGCCGCGCCGCCCGGGGCGGGCCTGGGCCTGGTCGGGCTCTCGGAGCGGGCCGCGCTGCGCGGTGGGCGCCTGGAGCACCGCCGCGACGCCGACGCCTTCGTGCTGCGGGGGTGGCTGCCGTGGGCGGCCTGACCCGCGACGCCGCCGTGGTGCGGGTGCTGGTGGTCGACGACGACCCCCTGGTGCGCTCGGCGCTGGTGCTGATGCTGGGCGGCCAGGACGACCTCGAGGTCGTCGGCGAGGCCGTCGACGGCCGCGAGGCGCTGGCCCGCGTGGCCGACCTCTCCCCCGACGTCGTGCTCATGGACATCCGCATGCCGCGCCTCAACGGCCTCGACGCCACGCGCGAGCTGCACCGCGCCCCCCACCCGCCGCGGGTCATCGTGCTCACCACCTTCGACGCCGACGAGCACGTCGTGGGGGCGCTGGGCGCCGGCGCCGACGGCTTCCTGCTCAAGGACACCCCGCCGGCGCAGATCGTCGCCGCCGTACGCCGCGTCGCGGCCGGCGACCCGATGCTCTCCCCGTCGGTGACCCGCACGCTCATCGACCGGCTGCGCGAGCAGGCGCCCGACGACCGGGCGGCCGCGGCCTCGCGCCGCCTGGGCGCCCTCACCGAGCGCGAGCTCGAGGTGGCGCTGTGCGTGGGCCGGGGTCACAGCAACGCCGAGATCGCGGCGGCCCTCCACCTGTCGGTGCCGACGGTCAAGGCCCACGTCTCGCGGCTCTTCGACAAGCTCGGCGCCACCAACCGGGTGCAGATCGCCATCTGCGTGCACGACGCCGGCCTGCTCTAGGACCGGCGCGGTCCCGCCTCAGATCTCGTACGTCGTGCCCGCGGCCGCCAGCTCCACGGGCCCCTCGTAGACCGCGACGGCCTCGGCGAGCATGTCGGCGGGGTCGAACCACGGCGGCACGTGGGTGAGCACGAGGCGGCGGGCGCGGCTGCGCGTGGCCACCTCGCCGCAGTCGGTGCCGGTGAGGTGCAGCGAGGCGGGGTTGTCGTCGCAGGAGCGGAATGACGCCTCGGCCAGCAGCAGGTCGGCGTCGACACTGATCTCGTCGAGCCCCGCGCAGGGGCCGGTGTCGCCGCTGTAGGCCAGGGTGGCGCCGGGCACGCTGACCCGCAGGCCGAAGGCCTCGACCGGGTGGTCCACCGGCACCGCGCGCACCGTGAAGGGGCCCACCTGCACGACCGGCTCCCAGGTGCGGAAGTCGAACTCCTCGTGCATGCCGGGGTCGACGGGCAGGTCGTAGGCCCGGGCCATCCGGTCGGCGGTGTCGGAGGGACCCCACACGGGGATCCGCGGCTGGGGGCCGGTGGGGTGGTACTTGCGCATCACGTAGTAGCCCGACAGGTCCAGGCAGTGGTCGGCGTGCAGGTGGCTGAGCAGCACCGCGTCGACGGCGAGCGGGTCGGCGTAGCGGTGCAGGGCCCCGAGCGCACCGCTGCCGAGGTCCAGCAGCACGCGCCAGGTGCGCGCGCCGGTGCCGTCGTCGTGCTCGGCCTCGAGCAGGTAGCAGCTGGCCGGCGAGTCGGGGCCGGGGTAGGAGCCCGAGCACCCCACGACGGTGAGCCGCATCGCGCTCACGCCAGCCCTCCGGCGAACTGGCTGGCGGCGTGCATCTCCGGGCCCAGGAAGCGCCGCCCGATCGTCTCGAACTCCGTGGGCGAGCCGGTGGTGAGGAATCGGTGGGAGGGCTCCCCGCCGGCGCGGGCCAGGCCGGTGCGCAGCAGCATCTTGTAGACGTCCTTGCCGCACTCCTCGGCGCTGCTGACGAGGGTGACCTGGTCGCCCATGACGTAGGAGATGACGCCGGTGAGCAGGGGGTAGTGGGTGCAGCCGAGGATGAGGGTGTCGACGCCGGCGGAGGTGAGCGGGTCGAGGTACTCGTGGGCCACCGCCAGCAGCTCCTCGCCCCCGGTGACCCCGGCCTCGACGAAGTCGACGAAGCGCGGGCAGGCCCGGGTGGTGAGCTCGACGTGGGGCGCGGCGGCGAAGGCGTCGTCGTAGGCCTGGGACTCCGCGGTCGCGCGGGTGCAGATCACCCCGATGCGGCCGGTGCGGCTGGCGGCGACGGCGCGGCGGGTGGCGGGCAGGATGACCTCGACCACCGGCACGTCGTAGCGCTCGCGCGCGTCGCGCAGCATCGCGGCGCTGGCGGAGTTGCAGGCGATGACGAGCGCCTTGACGCCCTGGGCCACGAGGTGGTCGAGGCACTCCAGGGCGTACTCGCGCACCTCGCCGATGGGCTTGGGGCCGTAGGGCTGGCGTGCGGTGTCGCCGACGTAGAGCACCGACTCGTGGGGCAGCTGGTCGATGACCGAGCGGGCCACGGTCAGCCCGCCGAACCCGGAGTCGAAGATCCCGACGGGGGCGTCCGGGTCGGGGGCGAGGGGCGGCACGTCGTGAAGGTTATGTCCTGCGCGCACGCATCGCACGACCCGGCTCGCCCTAGGCCCAGAGCTGGCCCTCGAGCTTGTCCTCGGCCTCGTCGATCGTGCCCTCGTAGGCGCCGGTGGAGAGGTACTTCCAGCCGCCGTCGCAGACGATGAAGGCGATGTCGGCGCTCTCGCCGGCCTTGACCGCCTTGGCGGCCTGACCCAGCGCGGCGTGGAGGATCGCGCCGGTGGAGATGCCGGCGAAGATGCCCTCGAGCTCGAGCAGCTCGCGCACCCGGCGCACGGCGTCGCGCGGGCCCACCGAGAAGCGGGAGTCGATGAGGTCGGCGTCGTAGAGCTCGGGCACGAAGCCCTCGTCGAGGTTGCGCAGGCCGTAGACCAGCTCGCCGTAGCGGGGCTCCGCGGCGACGATGCGCACGTCGGGCTTGGCGCGGCGGAAGAAGCGGCTGGTGCCCATGAGCGTGCCGGTGGTGCCCAGCCCGGCCACGAAGTGGGTGATCGAGGGCAGGTCGGCCAGCAGCTCGGGGCCGGTGCCCTCCTCGTGGGCGAGGGCGTTGGCGGCGTTGCCGTACTGGTAGAGCATGACCCAGTCGGGGTGCTCCTCGGCGACGCGCTTGGCCACCCGCACGGCCTCGTTGGAGCCGCCGGCGGCCGGGGAGGAGATGATCTCCGCGCCCCACATGCGCAGCAGCTGGCGGCGCTCCTCGGAGGTGTTCTCCGGCATCACGCACACGATGCGGTAGCCCTTGAGCTTGGCCGCCATGGCCAGCGAGATGCCGGTGTTGCCCGAGGTCGGCTCGAGGATGGTGCAGCCGGGGCGCAGCGTGCCGTCCTTCTCCGCCTCCTCGATCATCTTCAGCGCCGGGCGGTCCTTGACCGAGCCGGTGGGGTTGCGGTCCTCGAGCTTGGCCCACAGCCGGACGTCGGCGCTCGGCGAGAGCCGCGGCAGCCCGACGAGCGGGGTGCCGCCGACGGAGGCGAGCAGGTTGTCGTAGCGCATGGTGGCTCCAGGCCCGCGGCGGCTACCGCAGGAAGGTCTCGGGGTCGAAGGCGTCCAGGTCGATGATGCGGACCCGGGGCAGGGGGACGTTGAAGGCGGCCACGTCGTCCTCGAGGTCGTAGAGCTCGACGTCGAGGGCGCTGAGGTGGGTGGAGGTGTACTCCCGCAGCGCCATGAGCCCGACGCGGCGGTGGCCGGTGAGCAGCCGCTGGACGTGGGGCGCGAAGTCGCTGTCGTGGCTGACCAGCATCACGTCGGCGTCGCGCGAGAGCAGCGCGTCCAGCGTGCGCTGGATGCCGATGTCGACGACCTTCTCGTCGGCGCGGCCGGCCAGCGGCACCGGGCGGTAGTCGAGGGCCAGCAGGGCCTGCACGAAGCTGGCCGGCAGGTGGCCGTTGCTGGCGTTGAGGAAGAACAGGCCGGTGACCGGCTGGCCCCACTGCTCCTCGGCGAAGGCGGTCACGCGCTCCCAGCGCGGCCGCTCCTCGGGCGTGGGCCGACGCCCCAGGAGGGAGTTGCCGAGCGTGGCGTCGATGTTCTCGCCGTCGACGAGGACGTAGGTGCGACGCTCGGTCATCGGCTCCACGCTCCGCGCGTCAGCCGCCGGCGACGGCCGGCAGCACGACGACCTGGTCGCCGTCGCTGAGGGGCGCCTCGAGGCCGCCGATGAAGCGGACGTCCTCGTCGTTGATGTAGACGTTGACGAAGCGGCGCAGGTCGCCGTCGTCGATGAGGCGGTCCTTGATGCCGGGGTGGTGGGCCTCGAGGTCGTCGATCAGCGCGGTCAGGCTGGCTCCCTCACCGTGGACGGCCTTCTCGCCGCCGGTGTAGGTGCGCAGGATGGTCGGGATGCGGACCTCGATGGCCATGGGTGGTGACTCCTCGGTGGTGGGGTGCGGTGCAGCGGGTCGGGCTAGGTGGTGCTGGGCAGGGTGTCGACGACCGCGACCTCTTCCTCGGTCACCTCGCCGTCGACGATCCTGTAGGACCTGAACTCCACGGGACCGTCGTTATTCCCGTCGTCGGTGAAGCAGTCCCGGGTGCTGACCAGCACGTAGTGGGCGTTCGGCTCGCTGGCCAGGCCCACGTCGGTGCGGCTGGGGTAGGCCTCGGTCGCGGTGTGGGAGTGGTAGACGACCACCGGCTCCTCGTCGCGCGCGTCCATCTCCTTGTAGAGCTGGAAGAGGTCGGTGGAGTCGAACTCGTAGAACGTCGGGCTCCCCGCGGCGTTGACCATCTCGACCAGCCGCTCGGGGCGGTCGCTGCCCTCGGGGCCGGCGACGACGCCGCACGCCTCGTCGGGGTGGTCGCGCTTGGCGTGGGCCACGATGGCGTCGTAGGTCGCCCGGTCGATGGTCAGCACGCGCCCAGCCTAGGGCCCCGGGTCAGGGCCCGGCCTCCAGGCCCAGCACCTCGTACGCCGGGGCACCGTCGACGGTGCCGGTCACCAGCACCAGCCCGTCGGCCAGGACCCGGTCGAGGCGGCCCGGCACCTGCTCGCCGGCGATGCGCCCGGCCCGGTCGAGCAGCCAGACGCCGTCGGCGCCCTGCACGGCCACGTGGCCGCGGGTGGTGCCCAGCACCCGCGGCGAGGCGTCGGTCAGCACCGTCGCGGGCAGGGGCGCGGTCACCGGCCGGTCCTCGCCGGAGGCCAGCGTGGCCAGCTCGACCGCCCCGCTCTCGTGGTCGGCCTCCACCCAGGCCAGCAGCGCGTCGCCGCCGACCCCGGAGCCCGCGGCGACACCGGTCTGGAGCTGCTCCACGCGCTCGGTCGCGGCGTCGACGAGCACGGCGCCGGCCCGGCCGGGCACGGTGAGGGCGTAGACGTCGTCGGTGCCGCCGGCGAAGTAGCCCGGCTGCGGGGAGCGCCAGGTCTCCTCCCCCGTCGCGTCGTCGAGCAGCACGACCGTCTGGGCGCCGGACGCGGTCGAGGGCACCGAGGCCACGACCACGCCGCCGGTGGCCGCGGCGCCGGCCACGCCGTCGACCCGCCAGCGCACCTCGCCGGTGCCCAGGTCGAGGCCGAGGGTGCTCACGTCGTCGGGGCGGCCGGTCGGGTCGTCGACGCGCCCGGGCGGCGCCACCCGCACCACGACGACGTCCGACCCGACGCCGGCGGTGCGCGCCGCCAGCCCGGCCGGCGGCGACCAGCGCCACCGGTAGGACCCGTCGCCCTGCGACAGCGCCACGAGACCGCGTCGGCGCCCCTCGGCGTACGGCACGATCACGGGGAGGCCGGCGTCGCGGCCGAGGCGGGCGTCGGAGAGGTCGAGGTCGAGGGCGACGCGGTCGGCCCCGTCACCCACCACCAGCGGCTGCGCGCCGGTGCGCTCCCAGCGGGTCTCCCCGGTGGCTCGGTCCACGACCTGCAGCGCGGGGCCCGACCCGTCGGCGGCGTCGCCGCGCACCAGGATCGAGCGCTCCCCCACCCCGGCCGGCACGGCCGCCCCCAGGCTGGAGTCGAGGGTGGTCCACTGCGGCTCGCCGACGACCACGGTGGGCGCGGCGACGGCCTCGGCGACGGCGGGCGACGTGGGCTGCGCGGTCGACGCGACCTCCTCGACCCCGGAGCACCCGGTGGCCAGCACGGCCAGCACGACCAGCCCGGCGGCGACGCCCGACCCGGGCCGCGTGCGGGACCTCACCGTCGGGTCACCGCGACAGCGCCCCGACGAGGGTCTCCTGCAGGTAGCCGACCCAGTCGTAGATGTCGTGGGCCTGCGAGCGCGGGTCGTCGTCGGGCAGCGAGGCCCAGTAGTCCTCGTCGTCGTCCTCGATCCCCAGCCGGGTGGCCAGGGCCAGGCGCAGGTCGGTGAAGGAGCGCATCCAGGTCTCGGCGGTCGGCTCGTCGAGCTCGACGTCGATCATCAGGCCGTCCTCGCTGAGCTCGGGCGGCAGCCCGGCCTCCTCGAGACCGTCGATGATCGCGACCGCGGCGGCCGCCTTGCCGTCGCGCAGGCCGCCCTCGGTGAACCGGCGGAACTCCGCGGCCGCCTCGGGGTCCTCGCGGTAGGCGGTGGGGAAGAGCCGCGCCAGCACCGGGTCCTCGGGCTCGGTCTCCGGGCCGGAGAAGTCCATCATCGCCTCGAAGGGGTCCTGGTCCTCGCGGGGCACCGCGGCCTCGTTGCGCAGCAGCTCCACGAGCTGGGAGGCCAGGGAGCGCAGCAGGTCGGCCTCGAAGCCGGTGAAGGTGGCGATGACGCGGCGGCTGCGGCGGTGGCGGGCGAAGCCGCTCATTCCTGCTTCTCCATCGTGGCCCACAGGCCGTACTCGTGCATGGCCTGCACGTCGCGCTCCATCTCCTCGCGGCTGCCCGAGGAGACCGCCGACTTGCCGTCCTCGTGCACCTCCATCATCAGCTTCTCGGCCTTCTTCCTCGAGTAGCCGAAGTGCTTCTGGAACACGTAGGAGACGTAGGACATGAGGTTGACCGGGTCGTTCCACACGATCGTCACCCACGGGGTCGCGGGGAGGACCATCTCGTCGGGGGTGAGGGTCGGCTCGACCTCGACAGGGCTGGGCGCGGACACGTCTCCATGCTCGCACACGCCTACGCTGGCCCCCGTGACCCGCTCCTCGACGGCGCTGATGACCGACCACTACGAGCTGACCATGCTCCAGGCGGCCCTCGCCTCGGGCACGGCGCACCGGCGGGCGGTCTTCGAGCTCTTCCCGCGACGCCTCCCCGAGGGCCGGCGCTACGGCGTCGTCGCCGGCGTCGGGCGGGCCCTCGACGCGCTCGAGGACTTCCGCTTCGACGACGACGTGCTGGGCGCCCTCGACGGCGTCGTCGACGAGCCGACGCGGGCCTGGCTGGCCGGCTACCGCTTCACCGGCGACGCCTGGGGCTACGCCGAGGGCGAGGTCTACCTCCCCCACTCCCCCCTGATGGTGGTGGAGGCCTCCTTCGCCGAGGCGGTGCTGCTCGAGACGCTGCTGCTGTCGATCTACAACCACGACTCCGCGATCGCCTCCGCCGCCTCGCGGATGACGCTGGCCGCCCGGGGCCGGCCCTGCATCGAGATGGGCTCGCGCCGCACCCACGAGGAGGCAGCGGTCGCCGCGGCCCGAGCCGCCCACGTCGCCGGCTTCGCCGCCACCTCCAACCTCGCCGCCCGCCAGCGCTACGGCGTGCCCTCCACCGGCACCAGCGCCCACAGCTTCACGCTGCTGCACGACTCCGAGCGCGACGCCTTCCGCGCCCAGGTCGACTCCCTCGGCGTCGGCACCACCCTGCTCGTCGACACCTACGACGTGGCCGAGGCCGTGCGCCTCGGGGTCGAGGTCGCCGGCCCGGGGCTCGGCGCGGTGCGCCTCGACTCCGGCGACCTGGGCGTGCTGGCCCACCGGGTGCGCGCGCAGCTCGACGACCTCGGCGCCCACGACACCCGCATCGTGGTGACCTCCGACCTCGACGAGTACGCCATCGCCTCGCTGGCCTCCGCCCCCGTCGACGGCTACGGCGTCGGCACGCAGCTGGTCACCGGCAGCGGTCACCCCACCTGCGGCTTCGTCTACAAGTTGGTGGCCCGCGAGGGCGCGTCGGGCGAGCTGGAGCCGGTGGCCAAGCGCTCCCCCGACAAGGCCTCGGTGGGCGGTCGCAAGTGGGCGCTGCGTCGTCGTACGCCGGGCGGCGTGGCCGAGGCCGAGGTCGTCGGCATCGGCGCGCCGCCCACCGACGACGGCGACGACCGCGCGCTGCTCGTGCCGCTGGTGCGCGACGGCGAGGTGGTGGGCCGCGAGCCGCTCGAGGCCGCCCGCCAGCGGCACGAGCGCTCGCGGGCCGAGCTGCCGGAGGCCGCGCAGTCGATGACCCGCGGCGAGGCCGTGATCCCGACCCTGGTCCAGGACACCGCCGCCAGCGCCTAGGCTCGCACCATGACGCGTGCACTGATCGTCGTCGACGTCCAGAACGACTTCTGCGAGGGCGGCTCGCTGGCCGTGGCCGGCGGCGCGCGGGTCGCGGCCGACGTGACCGCGCTGCTGCGCGGCGACCACGGCTACGACCACGTCGTGGCCACGCAGGACCACCACGTCGACCCCGGCGCCCACTGGTCCAGCGACCCCGACTACGTCGACTCCTGGCCGGTGCACTGCGAGGTCGGCACGGCCGGTGTCGAGCTCCACCCCGACCTCGACCCGGCCCCGCTCGAGGAGCTCTTCCGCAAGGGCGAGCACGTCGCGGCCTACTCCGGCTTCGAGGGCCGCTCCGCGACCGGCGCCTCGCTGGCCGACTGGCTGCGCGAGCGCGGGGTGGACCGCGTCGACCTGTGCGGGATCGCCACCGACCACTGCGTGCGCGCCACCGCCCTCGACGCGGTGGCCGAGGGCTTCGCCACCCGCGTGCTCACCGACCTGGTCGTCGGGGTCGCCCCCGCCACCACCGAGGCCGCGCTCGCGGCCCTGCGCGAGGCCGGTGTCGAGGTTGCCTGAGCAGACCTCCGAGCAGGACCTGCTCGTCGACCTCGCCGACGGGGTGCTGCGGCTGACCATGAACCGGCCCCGCGTCTACAACGCCCTCTCCCCCGCCCTGGTCGAGGCGCTCACCGCCGAGATCGAGGGGGCCACGGCCCGCGACGACGTGCGCGTCGTGGTCGTCACGGGCGCGGGGGCGGCGTTCTCCACCGGCGCCGAGCTCGCCGGCGAGGACCCGATCGCGGGCTTCGACATCACCTCCATGGATCGCGCCAACCGTCTCGTGCGCGCCGTCGTCGGCCTCGACAAGCCAGTGCTCGCCGCGGTCAACGGCGTGGCCGCCGGCGTCGGCTGCTCCCTCGCCCTGGCCGCCGACCTGGTCGTCGCCTCCTCGCAGGCCTCCTTCCTGCTGGCCTTCGCCCGCATCGGCTTCATGCCCGACGGCGGCACCTCGGCCTCCGTCGCCGCCTCCGTCGGACGGGCCCGGGCCATGCGGATGGCCCTGCTCGCCGACCCCCTCAGCGCCCAGGAGGCCTCCGACGCCGGGCTGGTCAGCCACCTCGCCCCGGCCGAGGAGTTCCCCGCTCTCGTCGACGCCCTCGCCGCACGACTGGCCGCCGGCCCGCCGCTGGCGATGGCCGCGACCAAGAAGGCGGTCAACGCCGCCACCCTCACCGAGCTCGACGCCGCCCTCGAGCGCGAGCGCCTGGGCCAGTCGACCCTGATGCGCACCGCCGACGCCGCCGAGGGCATGCGCGCCTTCACCGAGAAGCGTCGCCCCGCCTTCCGCGGCGAGTGACGCGGGAGGCGGGGCGCGCGAGCTGCGGGGTGGCCCGGCTCAGTCGGTGATGGTCACCGGCTGGTCGCCGGAGACCAGGCGCCAGTCGACGGAGGCGAAGAGGGCGGGGTCGATCGTCTCGTTGGCGATCACCCAGTCGATGAGCAGCTGGCGGATCTCCTGCTGGCCGTTGACGACGACGGGCGCGGTGGAGACGGCGGGGAAGCCGCCGCCCCCGGACTGGCGGTAGTTGTTGACCGCGAGCACGAACTCCTGGGCGTCGGCGACGGGGACCCCGCCGTGGGCGAGGTCGCGGATGCGCGAGCCCGGCGCCGCGGCGACGTCGATGTCGTAGGTCAGCGGCTGGTCGAGGCCGAACACGGAGTCGACGTTGTAGTCGGGGGTGCCGCCCGGCGCCGTCGCGGTGACGGCGTTGGTCAGCTCGGCGATGCTCGCGGTGGTGTCGCCGGGGGTCAGCTGCTTGAAGTAGCGGGCGGAGAACTCGAGGTACTCGCGCAGCTGGGCCCCGGTGATCCGCACCCCGAGCAGCGTGTTGTCGAAGACGTAGAGCCCGGCGACGTCGCGCACGGTGATCTCGCCGGCCGGGAAGACCGCCGAGCGGCTGAAGGGCGCGGCGATCGAGAGCACCGGCAGCGCCGCGTCGGCGCCGGTGAGCCCCCGCTTGACCGCGTCGGCCTGGACGTACTGGACGAAGTCGATGATCGGCACGTCCTCGACGACGCCGCGCGCCGCGGGCAGCCGCTCCACCGAGGTGCCGATGACGGAGTTGACGTAGTCGCGCACGGTCTGGTGGGCCTCGGCCACGGCCGCCACGACCTCCTCGTCGGCGTCGACGGTGTTGGAGTTCAGTGTCTGCGACCGGGCCCCGAGCAGCTTCCACCGCTTGGCGCGACCGTCGCGGTCGCGCACCAGCCGCAGCTCGAGGTCCATCACCGCGACCCGCATGCCCCAGTAGAGCGGCTCGCACAGCAGCACCTGCTGGCCGGTGCGCTCGTTCTCGACGTAGCGCTGGGCGATCTCCTTGTGGGCGTGGCCGACGAGGATCGCGTCGATGCCGGGCACCTGCTGGGCCAGCAGCGAGGAGGCGTTCTCCGGGTAGGGCAGCGCGTCGCCGTAGGAGGAGGACGTGTCGGCGCCGGAGTGGGCCGAGACGATCACGACGTCGCAGCCCTTGCGCCGCATCTCGGGCACGAACTTCCTGGCCTGCTCGACCAGGCCGGGGAACTCCATGCGCCCCTCCACGTTGGCCTTGTCCCAGATCGCGACGCCGGGGTTGGTGAGGCCGAGGATGCCGACGCGGAGGCGGCGACCGGTGCCGGTGGCGACGGTCTTGATGACGTAGGGCGCGAAGACCGGGCGCTGGGTGGCCGGGTCGACGACGTTGGCCCCCAGCAGCGGGAAGTCGAGCTGGCTCTCGAAGGTGCGCAGCGTGTCGATGCCGTAGTTGAACTCGTGGTTGCCCAGGGCGGCGGCGTCGTAGCCGACGAGGTTCATCGCCGCGGCCATCGGGTGGACCACGTCGCTCGAGATCTTCTCGATGCGCGCGAAGTAGTAGGCCAGCGGCGTGCCCTGCAGGGTGTCGCCGGCGTCGAGGGTGATCACGGGACCCTGGCCGCGCCGCTTCTCGCGCACCGCCTCGATGAGGGTGCGGGCCTTGGCCAGCCCGATGTCGTCGCCCGCGGCGTTGGTGAACTCCGCGTCCTTGAAGTAGTCCCAGTTGAGGACGTTGCCGTGCAGGTCGGTCGTGCCGAGCACGGTGAGACGGACGTGGTCGTCGCCGCGCGGCTTGGCGGCGAGGCCGGGGGCGGCGTCGGCCGGGGTGGCGACGTAGCCGGCGGCGGCGAGGGCGGCGGCACCGGTCAGGACGGTGCGGCGCGAGGCGGGCAGGGCGTGCGACATCGAGGGGGTCCTCCCGAGACGTGGGCGCGCGGCGGGATGACCGCGCGGGACGGTTCTACCCGAGCGCACCGACACCGGTCGAGCCCTGCGACCGAGTCGTCACCCGACCGACACCCGGCCGTCCCCGCCTCAGCCGCACCACCGCTCGCGCACCGTGCGCAGCACGCGCACGTTGCGGTTGGTGGCGACACCGAGGTGGCGCTCGACGACGTCGTTGCCCAGCCGTGCGGTGTGCACGTCCACGGGCAGCAGCAGGTGCACCGCCCGGCCGGTCACGTGGGCGGACTCCCCCGCGCGCCCCGACGCCTCCACGCGGCGCACGGCCTCGGGGTCGGGATCGGCCTTGAGCAGCGACACCGTGTGGACCCCCGCGTGCCCGGCGCCGATCCGGTCGGCGTCGGCGACCACGGCGCGCAGCTCCTCGACCGAGAGGACGACCGTGGGCACCTCGAAGCCCCGGTCGGCCAGGAAGGCCTCCTCGAGCGCCGTCTCGACCTCGTGGCGCGAGGCGGCCTCGAGGCTCAGCCGCACGTTGCCGGTGCCGAGGTGGCTGACCACGTCGCGCCCGCCGCCGGCGGCCACGGCGGCGAGCACGTCGTCCTTCGGGAACCTGCGCCGGGCGCCGAGGTTGATGGCGCGCAGGAAGGCGATCCAGGTGGTCACGGGTCCCATCCTGGCCCTCTCGCCGTGGTCCCGTTGCCTCCCTGTGACCTTGGATCGTTAACGTGTCGGCCCATGACCCCGCGATCCAGCAAGCGCGTCCTGTCCACCCTGGCCCTCGCCGGCGCCCTCGGCCTCACCGCCACGGCCTGCGCGACCGAGACCACCACCACCGAGAGCGGCGCCAACGTCGTCTCCGAGGGCGAGCTGACGGTCTGCACGTCGCTGCCCTACGAGCCCTTCGAGTTCAAGCAGGGCGGCGAGGTCGTCGGCTTCGACATGGACATGATGACCAAGGTCGCCGAGGCCAACGACCTGGAGATGAGCGTCGAGGTCACCGGCTTCGAGGGCATCCAGTCGGGCCAGGCCCTCAACTCCGGCACGTGCGACGTCGCCGCCGCCGGCATGACGATCACCCCGGAGCGCGAGGAGGCCATCGACTTCTCCGACCCCTACTTCGACGCCACCCAGGCCCTCCTCACCACCGACGAGTCGATCGACTCCCTCGAGGCCCTCGACGGCATGACCCTGGCGGTCATGAGCGGCACGACCGGCGAGCTCTACGCCGAGGACAACGCCCCCGAGGGCGTCGAGATCAAGTCCTTCGAGGACCTCGGCCTGCAGACCACGGCGCTCAAGACCGGCCAGGTCGACGCCGTGATCCAGGACAACGGCCCGCTGCTCGACTACGCCAAGAACAACGAGGGCTCCTTCGTCACCGCCGAGTTCGACACCGGCGAGGCCTACGGCTTCGCGGTCCAGAAGGGCGGCAACGACGAGCTGCTGGAGACCATCAACACCGTCATCGCCGACTCCCGCGAGGACGGCTCCTACGACGAGATCTACGAGAAGTGGTTCGGTCAGGCTCCGCAGAGCTGATGTGGCCCGCACCCGCACCACCGACCCCAGGAGCCTGACCGATGGCGATGTCCCCCCGTAAGCGAGCGCAGGTCAGCCGGATGGTGCAGTACGCCATCCTCGTCGTGGCGCTCGTCGCCCTGGCGCTGGTGGCCGACTGGGGCGAGCTCCAGGACTCCTTCTTCCGCACCGAGCTGGTCAGGCAGCAGTTCCCCGACGTCCTCACGATCGCGCTGAAGAACACGATCCTCTACACCATCGGCGCGTTCGTCTTCGGTCTCGCACTGGGCCTGGTGCTGGCGCTCATGCGGCTGTCGTCGGTCGCGCCCTACCGGTGGATCGCCACCATCGTGGTGGAGTTCTTCCGCGGGGTGCCGGCCCTGATCGTCTTCATCGCGTTCTACTACGGCCTGCCGCTGGCCTTCCCCGGGCGCACGGTGCCCGGCGGCACCTTCGGCACGGTGACCGTCGCGCTGGGCCTGGTGGGCGCGGCCTACATGGCCGAGACCATCCGCGCCGGCATCCAGGCGGTGCCCAAGGGACAGATGGAGGCCGCGCGGTCGCTGGGCATGTCGCACTCGCGCGCCATGGTCACGATCATCGTGCCGCAGGCCTTCCGCATCATCCTGCCGCCGCTGACCAACGAGCTGATCCTGCTCACCAAGGACTCCTCGCTGGTCTACGTGCTCGGGCTCAGCGTGTCGGGCTACGAGCTCACCAAGTTCGGTCGGGAGGGCCTCAACGACGAGTCCAACCTGACGCCGCTCTTCCTGGCGGCCCTGTGCTACCTGATCATCACCGTCCCGCTGTCCATCGTCGTGCGACGCATGGAAGCCCGATCCGAGAGGGCCCGCTGATGACCGAGCGCACCCGTGAGTCCGGGGCGGCGATCGACGTCCTGCAGCTGCACAAGTACTTCGGCGACAACGAGGTGCTCCAGGGCATCGACTTCCACGTCGGCAACGGCCAGGTCGTCTGCGTCATCGGGCCCTCGGGCTCGGGCAAGTCGACGCTCCTGCGCTGCGTCAACCTGCTGGAGACGCCCACCTCGGGCAGGATCTTCATCGAGGACACCGAGATCACCGACCCCGACGTCGACGTCGACGCGGTGCGCAGCCGCATCGGCATGGTCTTCCAGCAGTTCAACCTCTTCCCGCACATGACCGTGCTGAAGAACCTCACCGTCGCCCAGCAGAAGGTGAAGGGGCGCGGCAAGGACGAGGCGGTCGAGTGCGCCCGCCGCAACCTGGCCAAGGTGGGGCTGGCCGAGCGCGAGGACGCCTACCCCGCGCACCTCTCCGGCGGTCAGCAGCAGCGCATCGCCATCGCGCGGGCGCTGTCGATGGACCCTGACATGATGCTCTTCGACGAGCCGACCTCCGCGCTCGACCCCGAGCTGGTCGGCGACGTCCTGGGCGTCATGAAGGACCTCGCCTCCGAGGGCATGACCATGATGGTCGTGACCCACGAGATGGGCTTCGCCCGCGAGGTCGGCGACAAGCTGGTCTTCATGGACGGCGGCGTGATCGTCGAGGAGGGCGACCCCGTCGCCGTGCTCGGCGACCCCCAGCACGAGCGCACGCAGTCGTTCCTCTCCAAGGTGCTCTGAGCCCGGCAGCCACCGCACCGCACCACGTACGCCGGACGGCGCCGGTCCCCCGCGGGGGGTCGGCGCCGTTCGGCGTACGTGAGCCGGCACACGTCTGCTGGATTGCATAGCCTTCCTATGCAACAGTGGAGGACGTGGACGACGAGACCGCTGCACCAGCCCCCGGCACCGGGACACGCGAGCGGGAGAACGACGAGCTGCGCGCGCTGAGCAACGACCTCGTCGTCCACGCCGCTCGCCTGGTGCGCGCCGTGCGCCGCCAGCACCCCTTCCCCGCGGGGATCCGGGTGCTCTCGCTGCTCGACGAGCACGGCGCCACGGGCGTCAGCGCCCTCGCCGCCCTCGACCGCTGCTCGCAGCCCACGATGTCCAACGCCGTGAGCCAGCTCGTCGAGCGCGGCTGGGTCGGCAAGCAGCCCTCCCCCGACGACGGCCGGTCCACCCTGGTGGCCCTGTCCGAGGCCGGCCGCCAGGAGCTGCGCCGCACCCGCGACCTCAACGCCTCCGTCGTGGCCGAGCGCGTCGCCGCCGGCCCTCACACCACCGAGGACCTCGCCACGGCCGTCGCCGTCCTGCGCGACCTCCTCGACACCGAGAAGGGAATCTGAACGTGACCACCTCGCACGCACCAGCGCAGGGGACCTCCATGCTGCGTCAGCCCCGGGCCGTCTGGGCCGTGGCCTTCGCCTGCGTCATCGCCTTCATGGGCATCGGCCTGGTCGACCCGATCCTCAAGGACATCGCCGCCCAGCTGCAGGCGACGCCGAGCCAGGTCTCGCTGATGTTCACCAGCTACATGGCGATCATGGGCGTGGCGATGCTGGTCACCGGCGTGGTCAGCAGCCGTATCGGACCCAAGCGCACGCTGCTCGCGGGCCTCGCCCTCATCATCGTCTTCGCCGGCCTCGCCGGAGCCTCCGACACCGTGGGCCAGATCGTCGGCTTCCGCGCGGGCTGGGGCCTGGGCAACGCCCTCTTCGTGGCCACCGCGCTCTCCACGATCGTCTCGGCCGCGGCCGGCTCGACCGCGCAGGCGATCATCCTCTTCGAGGCCGCCCTGGGCATCGGGATCGCCTCCGGCCCCCTCGTGGGCGGGCTGCTCGGCGAGCAGTCGTGGCGCGCGCCGTTCTTCGGCGTCTCGGTGCTCATGCTCCTGGCCCTGGTCGCGACGGCCGTGCTGCTGCCGGCCACGCCCCCGACCGGACGCCGCACCTCGCTGGCCGACCCCTTCCGCGCGCTGCGCCACCGCCCCCTGCTGCTGCTCGGCGTCACCGCGATCTTCTACAACATCGGCTTCTTCACCATCCTGGCCGCGGGCCCCTTCGCCCTGCCGGAGGCCGGCATCCTCGAGATCGGCTGGATCTTCTTCGCCTGGGGCCTGCTGCTGGCCTTCACCTCGGTCTTCGTGGCCCCGCTCGTGCAGCGTGCGATCGGCACCGTGCCCGCGATCATCGCCATGCTGGCGCTCTTCGCGCTCGACCTGGCCATGATGGCCGTCTTCACCACCCACGTGCCGGTGGTCGTCGCGGGCATCGTCGCCTCGGGCGCCTTCATCGGCATCAACAACACCCTCATCACCGAGGCGGTCATGGGCGCGGCCCCGGTGGAGCGGCCCGTCGCGTCGGCGGCGTACTCGTTCCTGCGCTTCTGCGGCGGCGCCGTGGGCCCGTTCGTGGCGCTCAAGCTCGGCGAGAGCGTCGACGAGCACGCGCCCTTCGTCTTCGGCGCCGCCGCGGTGCTGGTCGGTGTGGTCGTGCTGGCGGCCGGGCGCCACGTGGTCGCGGGGCGCACGCCGCACGCCGAGGTGGGCAGCCGCGCGGAGGCCGAGGCCGTCCTGGTGGGCGACGTCGACTGACCCGGGGTCCTGACCCCACGACGTCTGGACGAAGCAGCGCCCGGAGCCCGAGGGCTCCGGGCGCCTGCTCCCCCACGGAAGGCCGTCCAGCGGGTCCGGCGGTGGCTCAGCCCCGGGGCAGGGCCACCGTGATCGTGGCGACACCGACCAGGAAGTTGCCGGGGATGGCCTTCTTCCCGCTCAGGCCGTAGGTGGAGTTGAGCAGCTTGGCCGCCACCGGCGAGACGAGCACCTTCGTGCCCTGCAGCGTCGCGGTGGAGTCGGTGGTCTTGAGCGGGTTGAGGGTGCGTCCGTCGAGCTGGAAGAGGAAGGCGCTGCTCACCGCGGTCCGCCCGTTGACCGCGACGTCGCCGTAGACGCGCGAGACGCCCGGGTCGACGTTGAGGTTCGACAGCCGCACCGTGGTGCCACCGGCGCTGAGGGTCAGCCCGGAGCCCTCGTGCTGGACCTGGCCGATCACGTAGGGCGAGACCTCGCCGGGCTCGAAGACCGTCACGTTGCCGCCGGTGATGGGGAAGACCAGCGATCCCTTGACCAGCTTGGCCGTGCCGACCACGCCGGGCGTCACGCCGAGGGAGGACAGCGCGTCGGTGAAGCCCTTGTCGAGCTTGACCGCGGTCGTCTTGCCCCGCAGCGCGTCGATCGAGGCGACCGCCGCGGGGGCGCTGCCGGCGCCGCCACCGTCGTCGTCGCCGCAGGCGGCCAGGGGCAGGGTGAGCAGGGCGAGGCCTGCGAGCGCGGCGACGCGGCGGCGCGAGGGGGCGAGGAGCGGCATGGAGCGTCCTAGGGAGGCGCGGAGGGAGGAGCTGACGTCAGGCGGTTCGGTGACCTGGCTCACCCGGATTGGTCCCGCCCCGCCGCGGTCTGGTCCACCACGGGCCCCGCGCGGTCGTCGTCGGGCGCGCTCAGAGGTTGCCGCGGCGGTCCTGCTCGCGCTCGATGGCCTCGAAGAGCGCCTTGAAGTTGCCCTTCCCGAAGCCCAGCGACCCGTGGCGCTCGATGAGCTCGAAGAACACCGTGGGGCGGTCGCCGACGGGCTGGGTGAAGATCTGGAGCAGGTAGCCGTCCTCGTCGCGGTCGACGAGGATGCCGCGCGCCTTCAGCTCCTCGATCGGCACCCGCACCTCGCCGATGCGCGCGCGCAGCTCGGGGTCGTCGTAGTAGGAGTCGGGGGTGGCGAGGAACTGCACACCGCGGGCGCGCATGACGTCGACGCTGCGCAGGATGTCGCCGGTGGCCAGCGCGAGGTGCTGGCAGCCCGGGCCGGCGTAGAAGTCGAGGTACTCGTCGATCTGCGAGCGCTTCTTGGCCACGGCCGGCTCGTTGAGCGGGAACTTCACGCGGTGGTTCCCGCTCGCCACGACCTTGCTCATCAGCGCGGAGTAGTCGGTGGCGATGTCGTCGCCGACGAACTCCGCCATGTCGGTGAAGCCCATGACCCGGTGGTAGAAGTCGACCCACTCGTCCATCCGGCCGAGCTCGACGTTGCCCACGCAGTGGTCGACGGCCTGGAAGAGGCGGGCCGGGTCGCCGGCGCGCCGCTCCACCGTGCCCGTGCGGGCCACGTAGCCGGGCAGGTAGGGGCCGTCGTAGCGGCTGCGGTCGACGAGGGTGTGGCGCGTCTCGCCGTACGTCGCGATCGCTGCGGTCCGCACGGTGCCGTGCTCGTCGCTCTCGTCGTGGGGCTCCACCAGCACCGTGGCCCCGCAGGAGCGGGCGTGCGCGACGCAGCGGTCCACGTCGGGCACCTCCAGGGCCAGGTCGACCACGCCGTCGCCGTGGCGGCGGTGGTGGTCGGCCAGCGGGCTGGCGGGGTCGACGGCACCGGTGAGCACGAAGCGCGCGCTGCCCGAGCGCAGCACGAAGGAGACCGCCTCGCGGTGGCCGGTCTCGGGGCCGCGGTAGGCGACCAGCTCCATGCCCATCGCCAGCTGGTACCACCCGGCGGCCATGGTGGCGTTGCCGACCACGAACCCCACGGCGTCGAGGGCGTTGACCGGGAAGGGGTCGCGGCTCGGGTCGTGCTCGACCAGGCCCACCAGCTGCTGGAGCTGCTCGAGGGTGAGGTCGGCACGCAGCTCCTCGGGGGTGAGGGCACGGTGCGCAGCGGTCGTGGTCTCGGGGGTGGCGGTCATGGCCTCAGGATGGTGAGGGGCGGTCAGGATGTGCAACAGTTCTCCGGATCACTGGACAACCTGCACGGTCGAGGAGGCGCACGTGGACGATCTCGACCGCAGGGTGCTCGAGCTCTTCGCCGAGCAGCCCCGCCTCGGCGTGCTGGAGGCCTCCCGACGCCTCGGGGTGGCCCGCGGCACCGTGCAGGCCAGGCTCGACCGCCTCGCCGCCCGCGGTGTCGTCACCGGGTGGGGCCCCGACCTGTCGCCCGAGGCGCTCGGCTGGCCGGTCACGGCGTTCCTGACCCTGGAGATCCGTCAGGACTTCTCCCCCGACGGCGGCGCCCACGACGTGGTGGGCGAGCACCTCGCCGGCATCCCCCAGGTGCTCGAGGTGCACACCACCACCGGCTCCGGCGACCTGCTCGCGCGGGTCGTGGCCCGCTCCAACGCCGACCTGCAGCACGTCATCGACCGGGCGCTGGCCCACCCCGCGATCCTGCGGTCCTCGACCACGATCGCCCTGGCCACGCCGGTGCCCCACCGGGTGCTGCCCCTCGCCCGCCTGGCGGCGGGCCGGCCCTCGGGCTAGACCTCGTCGGGCGGCGGGGGCGCGGGGGCGAGGGCGGCCGCGACCTCCCGGGCGGCGCGCATGACGTGCTCGGCGACCGTGCGCTCGTCGACGTCGCCCATGCTGACGATGCCGACGCTGCCCTCGAGGCCGTCGACGTCGATGGGGGCGGCCAGGCCCTGGGCGCCGGTCTGGAGCTCACCGAGCGTCACGACGTAGGGCGGGCGCGGCCCCTGGGCCCGGCCGGCGAGGATCGCCTTGCCCGCCGCGCCCTGGAGGAGGGGGTGGCGCGTGCCGACCCGGTAGGAGACGTGGAAGTCGGTCCACGAGGGCTCCACCACCGCGACGGCGAGCGCCTCGTTGCCCTCGGCCACGGTCAGGTGGGCGGTGTGGCCCACGGCCTCGGCCAGGGTGCGCAGCACCGGCCCGGCGACGTCGCGCAGCACGGGGTGGACGGCCGAGGCGATGTGGAGCACGCCGAGCCCGACGTGGAGCCGGCCCCGTGCGTCGCGCCGGACCATCGAGTGCTGCTCCAGGGTGCTGACCAGCCGGTAGACGACCGTGCGGTTGACCTCGAGGGCCGCCGCGAGCTCGGTGACCGTGAGCCCGCCCGCCGAGGCGGCCAGCACGTCGAGGACGCGCAGGCCCCGGTCCAGGGTCTGGGACGTCTCGGCCGACATGGGGCGAGTCTAGGGCGGTCCCCGCCCGGGGTCGGTCTCAGCCCGACTTGCGCGCCGCCCAGTCGCGGATGCGGTCGATGCGGGCCCGCAGCTGCTCGGCGTTGGCGATGGCCGCCGCCGGGCCGCCGCACTCCTTGCGCAGCGCGGCGTGGGTGATCCCGTGGGCCTGGCCGGTGCGGTGGTGCCACGCGGCCACGAGCCCGTTGAGCTCGCGCCGCAGCACCGCCAGCTGCTCGTGGGTGCTGACCTGGGTCACCGAGTCGGCCGGACGCGCCTGCGCCGCGCTCGGGGGCGCCGCCGCCTTCTGCTTGCGCGCCCGGTCGCTCTGGCGCTGCTGGAGCAGCTCGCGCATCTGGGAGGGCTCGAGCAGGCCGGGGATGCCGAGGAAGTCCATCTCCTCCTCCGAGCCGACGTGCACCTCGCCCTCGTGGCCGAACTCGCCGCCGTCGTAGAGCACCCGGTCGAAGCGCGCCTCGGAGCCGAGCGCCTCGAAGGGCAGCTTGTCCTCCTCCGCGGAGGCCGACTCCCCCTGCTGCGCCTCGGCGAGCAGGTCGTTCTCGGCGGCGAAGATGTCGTCCTCGTCGGTGACCGTGCGCCCGAGCACGTGGTCGCGCTCGACCTCCATCTCCGAGGCGAAGCCGAGCAGGCGCGGCACCGACGGCACGAAGACCGACGCCACCTCGCCGCGGGTGCGCGCGCGCACGAAGCGGCCCACGGCCTGGGCGAAGAACAGCGGCGTGGAGGTGGTCGTGGCGTAGACCCCGACGGCCAGGCGCGGCACGTCGACGCCCTCGGAGACCATGCGCACCGCGACCATCCAGCGCGAGTCGTCCTCGGCGAAGGCGGTGATCTTCTTCGAGGCCGCCTTCTCGTCGGAGAGGACCACGGTGGCCGACTGCCCGGTGATCTGGCGCAGGGTCTTGGCGTAGGAGCGCGCGGAGTCCTGGTCGGTGGCGATGACCAGGCCGCCGGCGTCGGGCACGTGACGGCGCACCTCGGTCAGCCGGCTGTCGGCGGCGGCCAGCACCGAGGGGATCCAGGAGCCGCCGGGGTCCAGCGCGGTGCGCAGGGCCTGGTTGGTGAGGTCCTTGGTCAGCGGCTCCCCGAGGCGTGCGGCCACCTCGTCGCCGGCGCGGGTGCGCCAGGTCATCTCCCCGGAGTAGGCCAGGAAGAGCACGGGGCGCACGACGTGGTCGGCCAGCGCGTGGGCGTAGCCGTAGGTGTAGTCGGCCACCGACCGCGGGATGCCGTCGCCGCCCGGCGCGTAGGTGACGAACGGGATCGGGTTGACGTCGGAGCGGAAGGGCGTGCCGGTGAGGGCCAGCCTGCGCGCGGCGGGCTCGAAGGCCTCGCGCACGCCCTCGCCCCACGACAACGCGTCACCGGCGTGGTGCACCTCGTCGAGGATCACCAGCGTCTTGAAGCGCTCGGTGCGGATCCGCATGGCCAGCGGGTTGACCGCGACGCCGGCGTAGGTGACCGCGATGCCGACGTAGTCCTCCGACGTGCGGCCCTTGCCGGCCGAGTAGGCCGGGTCGAGCGGGATGCCGGCCCGCGCGGCAGCCTCGGCCCACTGGAGCTTGAGGTGCTCGGTGGGGGCGACCACGGTGATGCGGTCGATCATCCGGCGCCCCAGCAGCTCGGCGGCCACCGACAGCGCGAAGGTCGTCTTGCCCGCGCCGGGCGTCGCCACGGCGAGGAAGTCGCGGGAGGGCCCGTCGAAGTACTTCTCCATCGCCGCCTGCTGCCAGGCGCGCAGCGACGGGGCCGTGCCCCAGGCGGCGCGCTGCGGGAAGGCGGGGCTGAGCGCGGGGACGAGGTGGGGTGCGGGCTCGGAGCCGCCCGTCACGCGTCGTCGCCCGCGTCGTCCTTCATGTTCTCCCAGGCGTCCTTGCACTCGGGGCACACGGGGTACTTCTCCGGCGCGCGGCTCGGCACCCAGACCTTGCCGCACAGGGCGACGACCGGGGTGCCCATGACCATCGCCTCGGTCAGCTTGTCCTTCTCGACGTAGTGGGAGAAGCGCTCGTGGTCACCGTCGTCGGTCGGGACGGTGCGCTGGTCCTCGCGGACCTTCTCGTCGACCGCGGTGCCGGTTCCGAATCCGAAGCTCACCCGCCCAGTGTAGGCGAGCCGGACCTCAGTTGAGCTCGGGGTCGGCGGGCCGGGTGGCGTGCCAGGCCAGCTCCCCCGGCTGGCGCCGCACGACGTCGCGGCGCAGGTCGGTGACGTCGTCGCGGAAGACGTCGTCGGCGGTGCCGGGCACCACCAGCCAGTCGCCCCCGGCGATCTCGCCCTCGAGCTGTCCGGCGCCCCATCCGGCGTACCCCGCGAAGACCCGTACGCCGAGCAGCGCGTCGGCCACCTGCTCCACGGGCGTGCCGAGGTCGACCAGCCCGAGCCGGTCCACGACCGGGCGGAAGCCCGCGGGCGGCTCCCCCGGCCCCAGCAGCGCGAGCGCGATCGCCCCGTCGGCGGAGACCGGACCGCCCTGGAAGAGCACGTCGGGCTCGACGACCAGGCGGTCCCAGCCCTCCAGCACCTGCTCGACGCTCACCGGGGTGGGCCGGTTGAGCACGACGCCGACCGCGCCCTCGGCGTCGGCGTCGAGCAGCAGCACGACGGTGTCGGCGAAGTGGGGGTCGAGCAGGCCCGGCCCCGCCACCAGCAGCATGCCCGCACCGACCTCGCTCATGGAGCAATCATGGCACCGGGGCGGTGGGTGCGATCAGGCCGCGAGGGCGGCGCGCAGGCGCCCGAGCAGGCTGGCGGACCGGTGGGCCACCGGGGGCTCGAGGCTCGCGCCCGGCTGCCAGCCGGCGCGCGCACGCGCCTCGATGCGGGACCCGGCGCGGGCCGCGGCGGCGGTGGCGTGGGTGCCGGCCTGCCCGGCCATCACGGCCAGCAGGTGGTGCTCCTTGGCCGACGCCTTGCGCAGCGCGGCGGCCATCACCTCGTCGCGGGGCTCGGCGCGGTAGTGGTCGAGCACGGCGCGCACCCCGGGCATCTCGTCGGCCGTGCCGCGCCAGGCGGCGACGACGGCGTCCTCGAGCGCCATCGGCTGGTGCACCAGCTCGCGCTCGATGCGGCCCGACAGGCGGGTGTGCCAGCGCAGCTGGAGGGCGCCGAGCAGGTCGAGCTCGTCGTAGAAGGCGCTCGTGGCGCCCTCGACGTCGAGCGGGAGCAGGCCGTCGACACGGGCGTCGGCGGCGGCGATCACGGCGCGGAGGATCTCCCCGCGGTTGCGGTGGCTGTTCCAGGTCATGGTCACTCCTCGGTCGTTCACGGTTCACGTACCGTGAGTACGTACCGATGGTAGGTCGGCATACCGGCGGTATCCAAGCACCACAGGGGTGACCTGACCCCGATCCGGCGTGATCCCGCCCACCCGGCGCGGCCGGCCCGTGGCGGCGGCCACATAGGGTGGGCCCATGGCGAAGTCCTCGGTCTCCAAGCTGGTCCCCAAGGTGCCCGCGGTGCCGGGCGTCAGCCGTCGCCAGCAGTACTCCGCGTCGACCAAGCGGGCCCTCGTCGACGTGGCCGAGCAGATGTTCACCGAGCACGGCTACGCCTCCACCTCGCTGGACTCGATCGTGGCCGGGGCCGACGTCACCAAGGGCGCCCTCTACCACCACTTCAGCGGCAAGCAGGCCCTCTTCGAGGCCGTCTTCGAGCGGGTGGAGTCCGACGCGGCGCGTGCGATCCAGAAGGTGCTGCGGGGCAAGAAGGACCCCTGGGAGAAGGCCCGGGCCGGGCTGCGCACGTTCCTCGAGGTGGTCCAGGAGCCGGGCTACCGCCGCATCGTGGTGCAGGAGGGCCCGGCCGTGCTGGGCTACGAGCGCTACCGCGAGCAGGAGGAGCGCTCCACCTACGCCAACGTCCTGGAGATCATGCGCTCGGTCCTGGGCGCCGGGCCGTGGGAGCTCGAGGACGAGATGCTGCAGACCTTCTCCCGCATCTTCTTCGGCGCCATGGCCTCGGCCGGGGAGTCCGTGGCCGGCTCCGACGACCCGATCGCGGCCGCCGCCCGGGTCGAGGCCGCGATCGGCTTCATGATCGCCGGCTTCCAGGCCCTCGCCGACGCCGGCGTGATGCTGCCGACCGGCCCGCTGGGGCCGATCGCCACCACCGACTGACCCCGACCGGACCGGCGGTCCCGGGCCGGGCTACTTGGCGAAGGTGACCGAGCCGCCGTCGGTGGGCACCAGCTCGATCCAGGTGCGTCCGGCCGGCACGCTCAGCGCGCCCGCCCTCGTCGACAGCTCGAGGGGCTGGTCGAGTCCCGGCTTCGTCCAGGTGCCCCGCACCAGCGTGCCGCCGTGGAAGAGCATCGCCTCGCCCTTGCCCTCGAGGGTCGTCTCGGGCACGGGATTGCCGGCCGGGTCGAGGTAGCCCGCGTCGCCGACCGGCACGCGCAGCACGAGCACGGTGTCGGCGGGGAACTCGTCGCCCTGCGCGGCGAAGGTGTCGGTGTTGGTGTAGCCGCCGTCGGCGTACGTCCAGCTCGTGGTGTGGCTGCCGGAGAAGCTCGCGGCCAGCGACCGCGCCGGCTGGCCCGCGGGCAGGTCGGACTCCTCGCCCCAGGGCAGGTAGTCGCTGGGCCGCTCCGCGGCGCCGTCGGTCAGCGTCGTGGTCGCCGCGAGGTCGGTGAAGAGGTTGTAGGGCGCGCTGCGCGAGGAGTCGCGGAAGAACCCCTTGGAGCCCTCGGCGAAGAAGGTGATCCCGGCCTGCTTGATCCGCCCGATGGTGACCGCGGCGGCACCGCTGGTCACCACGGCGGCGTCGGCGGGGGCCACGATCCCGATGTCGCTGGCCCGCATCGAGCGCACCGGACCCACCGTGCCGGGGATCTCGGAGTAGAAGAAGGCGGCCAGGCGGGTCATCCCGCCCTCCACCAGCTCCTCGACCACCAGGTCGGCCTCGCCCAGGCCCAGCTGCGGGGCCGCGGAGGAGGTGTTGTCCATCTTCAGCACCATGACGGGGTGGCGCTGGGCCGCCGACTCCCCCTTGCCCACCGGCAGGCCGGTCAGCGGCCAGGTCGCCTCGAGCCGCTCCCCCGCGGCGACGTCCTGGGCCTCGGCGCCGCCCCCGGAGCCGTCGGAGGACTCCTCGCCCCCGCCGCACCCGGCGAGCACCAGGGTGGCGGCGGCGAGCAGGGCGGTGGCGCGCGCGGCGCGGCGGCGGGTCGGGACGGGACGGATGAGCACGTCGGGCTCCGATCGGTGGGAGGTCGGGAGGACGGAAGGAACGGAAAGGCTACTGAGTCGATCGACAAAACCAGCGACCGCCCCCAGTGTGCGACCCGGACGCGCTCCGTGGACGGAGGCGCGCGGGCCGCAGCACCGACGGCGGTCGGCTGAGCGGTGCGGGGTCAGCCGCGGGAGATGGTGGCCCCACCGTCGACGTAGAGGGTCTGGCCGGTGATGTAGGAGGCCTCGTCGCTGGCCAGGAAGGTCACCGCGGCGGCGATGTCCTCGGGGTGGCCGACGCGCTTCACGGGGTTGGCCTCGCCGCTGAGGCGGCGGAACTCCTCGACGTCCATCTTCAGCCGCGCCGCGGTCTGGTCGGTCATGTCGGTGGCGATGAAGCCCGGCGCGACCGCGTTGACGTTGACGCCGAAGGCGCCCAGCTCGAGGGCGAGGGTCTTGGTGAAGCCCTGCAGGCCCATCTTGGCCGCGGAGTAGTTGGCCTGGCCGCGGTTGCCCAGCGCCGAGGTGCTGGAGGTGTTGACGATCTTGCCGTAGCGCTGCTCCACGAAGTGCTTCTGCGCGGCCTGGCTCATCAGGAAGGCACCCTTGAGGTGCACGCCCATGACGAGGTCCCAGTCGAGCTCGGTCATCTTGAACAGCAGGTTGTCGCGGGTCACGCCGGCGTTGTTGACCAGGATGTGCAGGCCGCCGAGCTCCTCGACCACGCGGGCCACGGCCGCCTCGACCGAGGCCTTGTCGCTGACGTCGCAGCCGATGCCGACCGCCTGGGTGCCCAGGGTGGCCGCCGACTCCGCGGCGGCGGACTCGTCGAGGTCCACGATCGCGACCGCGGCCCCCTCCTGAGCGAAGCGCTGGGCGGTGCCGAGCCCAATGCCGCGAGCGGCTCCGGTGATCACGGCCACGCGTCCGTCGAAACGACCCATGCTGCTGTCCTCCTCAGTGGCCGCGGGCGCGGCCGGTGGTGTACGTCGAGACGCCGGTCACCCTAGGTCACCGGCCCGGGGGCGGTGACGTCAGTCCAGCGCCGACCGCAGCCGCGCGGCGTACGACGCACGCTCGCCGTCGTCGTAGCGCTGCCGCGGCCAGAAGAAGCCCCGCAGGCCGTCGCCCTTGGTGCGCGGCACGACGTGCAGGTGCAGGTGGGGCACCGACTGGCTGACGGTGTTGTTGACCGAGACCCAGCTGCCCTGCGCGCCCAGCGCCTCGACCACCGCGGTGCACAGCCGCTGGGCCGCGGCCAGGAACGGGTCGCGCAGCTCGCCGGGCAGGTCGGGCAGGGTCACGACGTGGGTGCGCGGCACCAGCAGCACGTGGCCGCGGAAGACCGGTCGCTGGTCGAGGAAGGCGACGAGGTCGTCGGTCTCCAGCACGAGGTCGGCCGGGGTCTCCCCCGCCACGATCGCGCAGAAGACGCAGCCGGCCCCGCTCACTCGCACACGACCCCGGCGCAGCGCGGGTCGAGCACGACACGGCCGGCGCCCGCGCTGGCGTCGAAGTGGTGGGCGTCCTGCACGCCATAGGTCCAGCGCAGGCCGTGGGCCCGCATGGCGCTGACCACGGCGTGGGCCGAGGAGCGCCACGCCACCCTCGGGTGCGAGCGGGAGGGCCACCAGGTGTTGGGCACCGTGCCCTGCTGGGAGCGGTAGGGGTTCTCCCACGGGTTGACGTCGAGGGAGCGGCCGTAGGAGTGCGGGGAGCGCACGCCCGGGCGCCCGACGACGTCGCGGCAGTTGAAGGCCGAGGTGTTGTCGGCGGCCATCGAGGCGTAGTCGTCGGCGCCACCGAGGCGCTTCGACCAGCCGAAGCGGTCCACGCGGTACATCGCGCGGATCGGCAGCTGCTCGCGGTACATCTGGCCCAGCGCGCCCGCCATCTGGCCGACGGCGCCGGTGGCGGCCACCAGCTCACCGCGGTACCGGTAGCCGTCGAAGCCCCAGTAGTTGATGCGCAGCAGCCGCAGGCCGGAGCGGCCCACGGGGCAGCCGGCGTGCCAGCTGCGGCCGGTCATCTGCTTCCAGACCCCGTCGGGGATGGCGGTGACGACCGGGCGGGCGCCCTCGCCGGTGGCGCGGGGCTGGCGGGGCAGGGAGATGCGGGGCCGCGGGGCGCCGGCGGGCAGCGCGACCGGGGCGCCCGGCGGGCGGTTGTCGACCAGGTGCGTGCCGCTGACCGAGCGCTCGAGCCAGGCCTTGGCGGGGGCGAGGGCGCGGTAGACGGTGTCGACGCGGGGGCGCACCGTCAGCGAGGCGCGGCCCTGGTCGTCGGTGCGCACCCGGACCGGGCCGCTCCACGCCTTCGCGCCTCGCGGCTTGCTCTGCACCGTGACGCGCCCCGCCACCGGCGTGCCGCTGCCGGTCGTCCACCGCACCGCGAGGTCCACCGACCGCTCGTCGACGACCCTCCCGGGTCCACCCAGGCGCAGGTCGGAGCCGCGCTTGCGCAGCGGCAGCACCGTGGTGGCCTCGGCCGCCGGGTGGGTCGCGTCGCCGGCGAAGACCGCGCGGACGACGTTGTCCTTCGGCGCGCGGGCGAGCACGACGTCGACGACCACCGCGCCGGCCTCGTCGCTCAGGGCGCGGGCGACCTCGGCCCACTCCCCTCCCCGGCGCCGCTCCACGACGACCTCCGCCCCGGCGACCGGGGCGCCGGCGTCGTCGCGCAGGGTCGCCGTGAGCGGCGTGGCGGTGTCGGCGTAGCGCGCGGGCGCCTCGAGGGTCAGCCCCAGCGCCCGGGCCGCGGTGGCGGGCAGGGCCGCCAGGGCCGCGCCCGCGAGGGCGGCGCAGACGAGCAGGACGAGCAGGCGCAGAGGGGTCTGCAGGGGGGACGGCATGGCGCTCAGTGTGCCGATCCCCCGCGCCGTTGGGCAGCCCCCACGCGGGCGAGGCACGCGCGGGGCCCGCCCCGGTCCCGGCCGCCGGCTACCGCCCGGCGACCCAGGTGTCGCGCGCGTAGACCGCGGAGTCGGGGTGGTCGGCGAAGACCCCGTCGACCCCGGCGTCGAGGAAGGCCTGCACCTCGGCGAAGACGTCGCCCTTGGCGTCCGGGTCGGTGCCGGTGCGGAAGTCGGTGGCCATGAACTGGTTCTCGTCGCGCACGGTGAACACCACGACCCGCAGGCCCGCCGCGTGGGCGTCGTCGACGACGTCGCTGGGCCCGGTCAGCGCCCCGGAGGCGTCGCGCGGCAGCACCACGTCCTTGTTGGGGCCCAGCCAGTCGGCGTAGCGCGCCACCTTCGCGAGCCCCGCCGGCGTCACGAGGTCGGCGTACGTCGTGTCCTTGCCGGCCGCGACGAGGTCGTAGGGCGCGCCGGTGGCGTCGACCAGCTGCTCGACGGGCGCCTCGGTGAGGCGGTCGATCTGCTTGAGGTTGGTGGTCTCGAAGGACTGGATGAGCACCTTGCTGCGCTTCTCGTCCAGGCCGAAGCGCTTCAGCTCACGCAGCATCGGCTCCTCCAGGGACAGCCCGATGGAGTCGAAGTACGTGGGGTGCTTGGTCTCCGGCGCGACGCCGATCCTGCGGCCGGTCTCCCGGGAGGCCGTGCGAGCCAGGCGCAGCACCTCGGTGAAGGTCGGCACCCGGAAGCGGCCGTCGTAGCGGGTGTTGTCGGGGCGCACCTGCGGCAGCCGCTCCACGGCACGCAGCGTGCGCAGCTCGCGCAGCGTGAAGTCCTCGGTGAACCACCCGCTGACCTCGCGGCCGTCGATGGTCTTGGTGGTGCGGCGGTCCGCGAACTCGGGGTGCTCGGCGACGTCGGTGGTGCCGCTGATCTCGTTCTCGTGGCGGGCCACGAGCACGCCGTCCTTGGTCGGGACCAGGTCGGGCTCGATGTAGTCGGCGCCGAGCTGGATGGCCAGGCGGTAGGAGGCCAGCGTGTGCTCGGGGCGGTAGCCCGAGGCGCCGCGGTGGCCGACGACGACCGGGGTGCGCAGCTGGGTGACGGGCCGCTCGGCGGCAGCGGACTGGGCGGCGCGCTCCTGCTCGAGCGCGCCGGCACCGCCGGCGGGGCGGGCCTCGGCGGGGGCGAGGAGGCCGGGCCCGACCAGGAGGGCCAGGGCGGTGAGTCCGGCGACGGGCAGCAGGGTGCGGGGGGAGGTCTTCCGAGAGGTCATGGGCGCACCGTAGGACGACGCCGGTGGCCGGTCGGGGAGGCGGCCGTGAACGGCGGGCGACGCGCAGCGGTCCAGCGCGGGACCCTCAGCGCACACCGGGGGCGTAGATCACCTCGGGTCGCTCGATGCACAGGCGGGTCTCGTCGTCGGCGGCGAGCTCCGGGTGCGCGGCCAGGGCGGGCTGCAGCTGGGCGGCCAGCACGTCCATGCGGGGCACGAACGGGGTGGAGACGCCGATATCGGCCTGGCCCGGCCGCCGTACGTCGAGGAACCAGCGCCCGGTGTTGCCGGGCGCCGACGACGACACGAAGCGGTGGATCCGCACCGTCGTCGGCGGAGCGAGCGGAGCCTCGCGCCGCTGCCACAGCGCCCGTTGGTGGAAGGTCCCGGTGGCCTGGTCGATCCAGACCCGCGAGGTCCACACGATCCCGATGCCCAGCAGGAGCGCGAGCGAGAGGAGTCCGAGCAGGGGCACGACCACCACGGTCAGCGCGGTCCAGTCCATGGTGCCCCGCACCACGCGCAGCAGGTTCCACCCGAAGCCCGCGACGACGAGCGCGGCGACGGCGGTCATCAGCAGCCGCCACAGGATCGAGGGCCGCATCGTCTGGTCGCTCATGGTGCCTCCGAGGGGGTGACCGCCCGCGACGGCGGGGAGGGGCGGCAGGGTCGGGTCGTGACTGCTCCCCGACCCTAGCCGCTGCTCGGCAGCGGTGTTTCGCGGTGTGCGCCCGGGGGCACGGTGGCGTCGACGCCACCCCCACGCCGGACGAGAGGAACCCGCCATGCTGACCGGAGAATCCGAGGCGAGAGCCCGCATCGAGCGCGCCGCCGCCCAGGCAGAGGACAACTTGCGACGGGCCCAGCGGATGAACGGCGAGCTGGCCGAGGTGAGGTCGGTGGGCCACTCCCGCGACGGCGGGGCCGAGGTCACCGTCAGCGCCTCGGGCGTGCTGGTCGACCTGCACGTCACCGCGAAGCTCGCGCAGCGCCCCGCCGAGGAGATCCGCGCCGCCATCCTGCAGGCCAACGCCGAGGCCTGCTCGCAGGCCCAGCAGCAGGTGCGCGAGGTCTCCGGTCGTTGGCTGGGTGAGCGCAGCGAGTCGGCCGCGGAGATGGACCGGCACTTCGGCTCGATGCTCGACCAGGCCGCGACCCCGCCGGAGGACGGGCCGCGGGGCTCGGCGGGCAGTGGGGTGCTGCGATGAGCATCGACGTCACCCTGGGTGAGATGCGGGCCCACGCCTCGCACCTCGACGACATCGCGGAGACCGCCACCGAGGGTGTCGACGCCGGCCGCGCCGTCTCCATCCACGGCGACGCGTTCGGCCTGCTCTGCGCCTTCATCGGCGAGGCGCTGGAGCCGGTGCAGACGGTGGGCGTCGACTCGGCCAAGGCGGCGGTCGCCGGCGTGTCCGGCACCGCCGACGCCGTCCGCGGCCTGGCCGACATCTTCGGCTGGACCGACGACGTCGTGAACGACCTCTTCAACGTCTTCAAGGGGCAGTGATGACCGATCCGCTCGTGGCCCCCGAGGTCGACTCGACGGCGTGGTACACCGGCGCCGGGCCGGTGGAGAGCCTGGCGGCCAGCGGGGTGGCGCTCTCGGAGGGCGACTGGGTCGAGGGCGCGGTCAACGGCGTCTTCGGCGGCCTCGAGACGCTCGCCGACATGACCGACCCCTTCGGCGCCGTCGTCGGCATGATCGGCGGCTTCATCATGGAGCACGTCGCCCCCTTCCCCGAGTGGCTGGACCAGCTCGCCGGCAACCCCGACGAGATCCGCTCCTTCGCCACCACGTGGATGAACGTCGCCGACCACCTCGACAGCAACGCCGACGACTTCCTCGCCACCGTCCGTCGCGACGCCGGTCGGTGGGAGGGCCTCGCCGTCGACGCCTACACCGCCGCCGCGGACGCGCTCGAGGACATCCTCAAGGCCTTCGCCACCGCGATCCGCGGGGTGGGCGGCGCCACCGAGCTCGCCGGCGGCATCGTCGCCGGCGTGCGCGCCCTCGTGCGCGACGCCATCGTCGAGGTGGTCAGCTGGATCCTCGGGGCGATCTGGAAGTTCACCACCCCGTACCTCCCCAAGGGCCTGCAGGAGCTGGCCTCCACGGTCGTGGAGTGGGTCGCGAAGGTCCGGCGCTTCCTCGACGACCTGGTGTCGACCGTCAGCCAGCTCGGCACCCGCATGAACGACCTCATCGCCTCGATGGGCGACGGCGGCGCCAAGGTGTCGGAGGTGCTGGGGCGGTGGGGTCAGCTGTCGGTCGTCGAGCCCGGGTTCGACATGGACCGACTGGTGAGCTCGGTGTCACCCGGGGGCGGCGGCCTCAGCAGCCGGATCCCGACCCTCGCGAAGGTCACCTACGACGGTCTGACGGAGTCCACTAAGTACGTCAGCGACGAGTGAGGCCCCGGCTCGCGGAGGCCACGGACACCGCGAGCACGGCGACGAGCACGAGGGCCAGGGTGGGCGCGGCGACGACCCACCAGGCCCGTTCGGCGTAGCCGGCGCCCTCGGCGAGCAGCAGGCCCCACTCCGGCGAGGGCTGGCCCGGGCCGAGGCCGAGGAAGCCGAGCGAGGCCAGCGCCAGGGTCACCCCCGGCACGCGCAGCGCGGCGTGCCGCACGACGGGGCCGACGGCCCCCGGCAGCAGGTGGCACCAGGTGCGTCGCAGGGGCCCGACGCCCAGCACGGGGAGCACGGCGACGTGCGGTCGGCCGCGGGCCTCGGTCACGAGGGCCGAGGTGTGCGCGGCCAGGGGCGCCCAGCCCACGGCCGCCACCGCGACCGCCGCGCCGAGCGTCGACGGCCCGGCGAGGGCGGCCACGAGCAGCCCGGCCACGACGGGCGGGGCGGCGTTGGCGACCTCGACCGGGCCGGCCGAGAGTCGGGGCGCCAGCCCGACGACGAGGCCCACCACGAGGCACACCGCCACCACGGCGAGGGCGGTGCCGACCGTGGTGAGCGCCCCGTGGGCCAGGCGGGCGAGCAGGTCGCGTCCGCTGGCGTCGGCGCCGAGCCACAGCCCCGGCCGCGGCGCCTCGAGACGCCCGTGGGACGAGGCGTAGGGATCGCCCGGCAGCCCGGCGAGCACCATCGCCAGCAGCAGCCCCCCGGCCAGGAGCGGTACGCCGAGGGCGCGCCGGCCGGCCCGCGGGGCGGGCGCGGCGCTCGGCACGCTGGCCAGCCGCAGGGCCGGTCCGAGCAGCGCGCGCCGCAGCAGCGCCACGACGAGGCCGACCGCGACGGCCACGACGACCAGCAGCAGCACGCCGGCCTGGAGCGCCGGCACGTCCTGCGCGCTGGCCGCGCCCAGCACCGCCCGGCCCAGCCCCGGCACGGCGAAGACCTCCTCCACCGCGACCGCACCACCGAGCAGCCCGACCACGACGAGGCCGACCTGGCCCACGACCGACGGCAGCGCACGGCGTAGCACGGCGAGGGCCAGCCGGGCCCGGGAGCGCCCGACCAGCAGCCAGGTGTGCACCCACGGCTCCCCCACCACCGCGCCCACCGCGTCGGCCAGCAGGCGGCCGACCAGTCCCCCGCCGGGCAGCCCCAGCGCGAGCGCCGGCAGCACGAGGTGCTCGGGGCCCTGCCAGCCGTAGGGCGGCAGCCAGCCCAGCCACACCGCGCCCACCAGCAGCAGCACGGCGCTGAGCACGAACTCCGGGAGCGCGGTGAGCGCCACCGCGCCGACGCCGGGGCCCGCCCCGCGGTCGCCGCGCAGCCCGCCGACCAGCGCGGGCACCGCCACGACGGCCGCGACGACCAGCGCCACCACGAGCGCGGCGAGCATGAGCGTCAGCGAGACGCCGGCCGCCGACAGCAGCCCGGGGCCGACCGGGCGCCCGGAGATCCACGACGTGCCGAGGTCGCCGCGCGCCAGGCCCGCCACCCAGTCGCCCAGCACCGCGAGCGGTCCACGGTCGAGGCCGAGCTCGGCGCGCACCGCGGCCAGCGCCGCGGGCGTCGCCTCGAGCTCGGCGTACCTGGCGCGCAGGACGGTGTACTCCGCCGAGCGTCCCGAGAGCCAGGGCAGCACACCCACGAGCACGAGCACGCCCAGCCCGGCGCCCAGGCGCGAGGCGGTGACCAGGGCCGCCGCGCGCGTCATCCGACGGAGGTCGAGGCGTCCACCAGGGCGCGCTCGCGGGGGTCGCGCAGGGCGTCCTCGACGCGCTCCGACTCGCCCTGGACCACTCGCTCGTGCAGCAGCGGCACGACGGCGTCGGCGCCGAGCACCAGGGCTTCGACGGCCATCGTGGCGGCCTGCCGCGCGGGGCCGACCGGCAGCGCCGCGGCCTCCTCGAGGGCGGCGTCGACGTCCTCGTCGCAGAGCTGGGCGATGTTGAAGGAGCCCTCGCAGGCGAAGTCGCTGTAGAGGTAGGCCACCGGGTCGCCCGAGTCGAGCACGGTGGCACGGGAGAGGATGAAGGCGTCGAAGGCGCCGTCGAGGGCGTCGGCCTCGATGAACTGGTACTCCCGCACGTCCTGCTCGACCTCGAAGCCCACCGCCTCCAGCTCCTGCTCGAGCAGCACGGCCACCTCGGGCAGCTCGGCGCGGTCGGTGAAGGTGCCGAGGCTGATCTCCACCCCGTCGACCGGCGCCGGCTCGGGCCGCTCGCCCAGCAGCGCGGCGTAGGCGTCGTCGCGCAGGTCGGCGGCCCACGGGATCGCGGGGCCGAGCAGACCCTCGGCCTCGTCGGCGCGGCCCTCGTAGACGTCGGCGACGAGCCGGGCCCGGTCGATGGCCGTGCGGGCCGCGGCCCGCACGGCCGGGTCGGCGAAGGGGCCCTCGGAGGTGTTGAGGTAGAGCGTGTTGGTGCGCGGCATCGGCACCTCGTGGATGAGCGCGGGGTCGATCTGCGGCAGCTGGCCCACCGGCACGGCCTCCACCACGTCGGCCTCCCCGGTGCGCAGCGCCGCGGCGCGCGCGGTGCCGTCGGGCACGTAGGAGACGTCGAGGCCCGCGGCCTGCGCCGGCTCGCCCCAGTAGTCCTCGAAGCGCTCCAGCGTCGCGCCCGCCGTGCCGGCCACCTCGGTCAGCTCGTAGGGCCCGGTGCCGGTGCCCACGGGCGACACCGTCCCGTCCGGGGCGTACGCCGAGGCCGCCAGCACCGCCAGCTGCGGGCTCGACAGCCGCTGCGGCACCAGCGGGTCGGGCTCGCCGGTGGTCACCACCAGGGTGTCGCCGTCGGCCTCGGCGGTGAGGGTGACCCCGTCGAGGATCCGCGGCGGCGGGCTGGCCTCGGCCGCGGCGGTGAGCGAGGCGGCCGCCTGCTCGGCGGTCAGCTCCGTGCCGTCGTGGAAGGTGACCCCGTCGCGCACCGCGAAGCGCCAGGTCAGGTCGTCGGCCTGCTCCCAGGAGGTGGCCAGGCCCGGGAGGGCGCCGCCCTCGTCGTCGAGGGTCACCAGCGTCTCGGCGGTGCTCCAGCGCGAGAGCTTGAAGGCGTCGTCGGACAGCGGGCTCAGCCCCGAGCGCGGCGGCTGCAGCATGGCCAGGCGGATCCGGTCGTCGCCGCCCCCGCCGCCCCCGGCGTCCTGGGCGCCCGGGGCTCCACCGCAGGCGGTGACGGAGGCCAGCAGCACCGCTGCGGCGACGAGGTGGGAGGGACGGGGCGTGCGGATCATGCGGGGCTCTCTTCTCGGGTGGCTTCTCGGGTGGCTTCTCGGGTGGCTTCTCGGGTGGTGGGTGAGGACAGGTCGCGGGCGCCGACGAGGGCGCGGGTGGCGGGGTGGGTGGGCCGGGCGAGGAGGTGCGTGGTGGGGCCCTCCTCGACGACGCGGCCGGCGTCGAGCACGACGACGCGCTCGCAGGTCCGCTCGACGGCCTCGAGGTCGTGGCAGACCAGCAGCAGCCCGATCCCGTCGAGGCCGGCGATCACGTCGAGCACGTGGTCGCGCAGGCCGTGGTCGAGGCCGCTGACCGGCTCGTCGGCCAGCAGCAGGCGTGCCCCGCAGGCCAGGGCGCGGGCCACGGCGACCCGCTGGGCCTGGCCGCCGCTGAGCTCGCCGGGGCGTCGGTGCCAGAGCTCCTCGTCGAGGCCGACGCGGGCCAGGGCGGCCCGGGCGGTGCCCACCGGGTCGCCGGGCACGCCCAAGCGGCGCGCCGGCTCGGCGACCAGGCGCTCCACGCGGTGGCGGGGGTCGAGGGAGGCGGCCGGGTGCTGGGGCACGTACTGCACCGCGCGGCGGTACCACCGCAGCGAACGCACCGACCCCGGTCGCACGGCGCGACCGTCGAGGGCGACCTCGCCGCGTCCGGGGGCCAGCAGCGCCAGCGCGACCTGGAGCAGGGTGGTCTTGCCCGCGCCGGAGCGACCGACCAGGCCCACCCGCTCCCCCGGAGCGAGCCGGAGGGTGACGTCGTCGAGCGCCGGCGTGCTCGCGCCGCGGTGGTGGCCCGGGTGGTGGTGGGTGACCCCGCGCAGCTCCAGGCCGCTCACGCCACGCGCCCCTCGGCCAGGGCCACCGAGCGCGAGCAGAGCCGCGCGGCGACCTCGCGGTCGTGGGTGACCAGCAGCAGGGCGGCGCCGCTGCCCTCGCAGTGGCGCTCGAGCAGGTCGACGACGCGGGCCCGGGCCACCGCGTCGAGGGCGGTGGTGGGCTCGTCGGCCACCAGCAGCCGGGGGGCGCAGACCAGCGCGAGCACGGTGCAGACCCGCTGGAGCTGCCCGCCGGAGAGCGCGGCGGGGTGGCGCCCGAGCAGCGCCGCGGGGTCGGCCAGGTCGGCCTGGCCCATCAGGTCGAGCACGAGGTCCCTTGCGGCCCCGCGGGTGAGGCCGCGGCGGGCCCGGGCGGCCTCGACGAGCTGCACCCCGACGCGCACCAGCGGGTTGAGCGCGGTCGCCGAGGCCTGGTGCACCGCGGCCAGGCCCGCGCGCTCGCGGCGGGTGCGGCCGAGGCGGCGGCGCAGGTCGACCGGGCGGCCCTCGAGCACCAGCCGCCCGGAGGCGGCGTACGCGGGGCCGAGGGTGCCGAGCACGGCGGCCGCGGTGAGGCTCTTGCCGGAGCCCGACGGGCCGACCAGCGCGACCCGCTCCCCCGCCGCCACGGCGAGGTCGACGCCCGCCACGAGCCTGCGCGTCGCGACGCGCACGTCGAGTCCCTCCAGCTCCAGCACGTCGCCCCCCGGCCCCTCGGCGCCAGCAGGCGCAATGATTATCGTTCTCATTAAGCCTGCCAGACCACTCCCCCGCCCGTCACATCGGGCCTTGCGCCACCCCGGGGCGGGTGGCATGGTGAAGCAGCCCCGAGCGATCGCTCGGCCCACGTTCAGGAGCCTCGTGTCCGATCACCCCGATCTCGTCCTGCCCGCCCCCTCGGCCCGCGCCGTCGAGCTGCACGACCGGATGGTCGCGTTCATGCGCGACCACGTGCTGCCCGCCGAGACCACCTACGCCGAGCAGGCCTTCGCCGGCGGCCCCGACGACCACCGCGTGCCGGCGGTCATCGAGGACCTCAAGCGCACCGCCCGCGAGCAGGGGCTGTGGAACCTCTTCCTCCCCCACGAGTCCGGGCTCACCCAGCTGGAGTACGCCCCGATCGCGGAGCTGTCCGGCTGGAGCAACGACCTCGGCCCCGAGGCCATCAACTGCCAGGCGCCCGACACCGGCAACATGGAGCTGCTGCACCTGCTCGGCACCGAGGCCCAGCAGGAGCGCTGGCTGCGCCCGCTGCTCGACGGCGAGATCCGCTCGGCCTTCGCGATGACCGAGCCCGACGTCGCCAGCAGCGACGCCACCAACATCGCCACCCGCATCGAGCGCGACGGCGACGAGTACGTCGTCAACGGCCGCAAGTGGTGGACCTCGGGGGCCATGGACCCCCGCTGCGCACTCTTCGTGGTCATGGGCAAGACCGACCCCGAGGCCGTCCGGCACCGCCAGCAGACCATGGTGATCGTGCCGCGCGAGACCGCCGGGGTCACCGTGGTGCGCGACCTGCCCGTCTTCGGGCACCACGACCAGCACGGCCACGCCGTCGTCACCTTCGAGGACGTCCGGGTGCCGGTCGCCAATGTCGTGGGCGAGGAGGGGGGCGGCTTCGCCGCCGCCCAGGCCCGGCTCGGCCCCGGCCGGATCCACCACTGCATGCGCGCCCTCGGTGCCGCCGAGCGCGCGCTGGCGCTGCTCGTCGCCCGCGCCCAGCAGCGCGTCGCCTTCGGCTCGCCGCTGGCCGACCAGGGCGTGGTGCGTCAGCAGATCGCCGAGTCGCGCCTGGAGATCGACCAGGCCCGCCTGCTGTGCCACCGCGCCTGCCACGTCATCGACACCCAGGGCAACAAGGCGGCCGCCTCCCTGGTCGCGATGGCCAAGGTCGCGGTGCCCCGCGCCGCCACCGCCGTCATCGACCGGGCCATCCAGGTGCACGGCGGGGCCGGCGTCACCGACGTCACGCCGCTCGCCGCGATGTACGGCTGGCACCGCGCCATGCGCCTCTTCGACGGTCCCGACGAGGTCCACCTGCGCTCGATCGCCAAGGCCGAGCTGGGCCGCGAGCCCGTCCTGCCGCCGGGCTCCACCCGGGTCTGAGCCGGCTGCGGGGCCGGCGGCGGGGCCGGCCGACGCCGGCTAGCCCCGCAGCTCGCGGCGCAGGATCTTGCCGGTGACGGTCTTGGGCAGCTCGTCGATGACGACGACCTGGCGGGGGTACTTGTAGGCCGCCATGCGCTCCTTGCAGTGCGCGATGAGCTCCTCGGGGGTGGCGCTCGCGCCGGCCTTGAGGCTGACGAAGGCCTTGACGGTCTCGCCCCGCACCTCGTCGGGCACCCCGACGACGGCGGCCTCGCGCACGGCGTCGTGCTCGGCGAGGACGTCCTCGACCTCGCGCGGCCAGACCTTGTAGCCGGAGGCGTTGATCATGTCCTTCTTGCGGTCGACGATGAAGATCCAGCCCTCGGGGTCCATGAACCCCACGTCGCCGGACCGCAGCGCCCCGCCGGGCAGGTTGGCCGCGGTCTCCTCGGGCTTGCCCCAGTAGCCGGCCACGACCTGGGGCCCGTCGGCCACGATCTCGCCGACCTCGCCCAGCGGCAGGTCCTCGCCGTCCTCTCCCACGATCCGCACGACCGTGCTCGGCACGGGCACGCCGACCGAGAGCGCCCCGGAGGTCGGGTCGACCGGCGAGGGGGCGCCGAAGGGCGTGAGCGTCATCGGGCTGGTGGTCTCGGTGAGGCCGTAGGCGTTGTGCACCTGGAGCCCGGTGCGGGCCTTGAAGGCCCTCTCCGCGGTCGGCGAGATGGCCGCGCCGCCGGAGTAGACCGAGGTGAAGGAGGCGAAGTGGTCCTCGGTGAAGTCCGGGGAGTTGAAGAGCGCGTTGAAGGCCGTGATCGCCCCGATCGTGTACGTCGGCCGGTGCTCCAGCAGCGCGTCGAGCACGACCTGCGGCTCGAAGCGGTAGGCCAGCACCAGCGGCAGGGGCGCGGCGAAGCTGATCGCGATGTGGCCGATCAGCCCGGTGATGTGGAAGAGCGGGGCGATGCCGAAGACCGAGCCGCCGCGGGCGAAGCGCGCCCGGTCGCGGTAGACGCGCGCGGTGAAGACGACGTTGCGGTGGGTGTTCATCGCCCCCTTCGGCACCCCGGTCGTGCCCGAGGTGTAGGTCAGGAAGGCCACGTCGTCGGGCGCCAGTTCCACCGGCGGGGGCCGCTGGCCCCGGCGGGCCTCGAGGAACTCCACGAGGTCGTCGGTGCCGGCGTGGCGCTGGCGGGTGACACCGGCGAAGAGCCGCGGGTCGTGACGGGTCTGGTAGTCGAGCTCGCTGGTGGTGAGCACCAGCTCGACCGAGGATCCCGGCACGACGTCGCGCGCCACCTCGTCGTAGAGCGTCTCGAGCGCGACGAGCACCCGCGCCCCGGAGTCCTGGAGCAGGTAGGTCAGCTCCCGGGCCCGGCTCATCGGGTTGATCGAGACCATGACCCCGCCGGCCTTCCAGGTCGCCAGCAGGCACACCACGAACTGCGGCACGTTCTGCAGGTAGACCGCGAGCCGGTCGCCGCGCTCGAAGCCGCTGTCGAGCAGCGCCACGGCGAGCGCGTCGCTCTGGGCGTCGAGCTCCTCGCGGGTCAGCACGCCGTCGAAGTACCGCACGGCGTCACCGGTCGGGTCGGCGGCGAGACCGGCGCGGAACATGGCCAGGCCGTCGGTGTGCTCGGGCTCGAGGTCGGCGGGCTCGCCGGCATAGAGCCCGAGCCACGGGCGCTCGTCGTAGACGCTCATCGGGTCCGCGCGCCCCTCACTTGACGACGATCGGGTTGACCGGGGCACCGCTGCCCCGGGCGACCTTGAGCGGGGCGGCGGCGTAGAAGAACTCGTAGCGGCCGTCCTCGGCGCAGTCGGCCGCGAGCGCCTCGAGGTCGGCGATCTCGGTGAGCGTGACGCCGAGGTTGCGCATCAGGGCGTTGTGCAGCACGAGGGCGACGCCGTTGTTGGGGTCGAAGGTGACCTCGTTGGCGATGGTGTCGGTGACGAGGTTGGGGATCTCCATGTCGGCGAACCACTGCACGAGCTCGGGGCTGTAGACCAGGCCCGGCTCGCAGAAGCCCTCGTAGAACTTGTCGCCGAGCTCGAAGAAGAGCTGGAGGTAGTTGGTGCGGATGATGAGGATGTCGCGCTTGCGCAGTTCGACGCCCTGCGCCTCGGCGCAGGCGAGGAGGTCCTCGTGGGTGTAGGTCTCGGCCGCGGCCAGCGTCTCCTTGCCGCGGAAGCGGGCCATGTCGAGCAGCACCGCGCGACCGACCACGCCCCGCTCGGCGATGGGCTGGATGCTGGCCTTGTCGAGGCCGCCGATGGTGGTGCGTGCGTCGTAGCCGTTCCAGAGCTGCCCGCCGTACCAGACGTGGCCCAGGGCGTCGTACTGCGTGGAGCCCTGGAGGAAGGCGTTGATCTTGTCGTCGGCGTAGTGCAGACCGCCGGGGAAGGCGGGCCCGTCGTCGCCGTCCCAGTTCGACTCGTCGAGGATCTGGGTGCGCTCGGCCGGGGTGCGGCCGGGCCACACCGGGTCGCCCTTCGGGTCGCCGATGAGGCGCTGGAGGGTGAAGACCTTGCCCGAGCTGATCAGCCCGGCGGCCGCGACGACCTGCTCGGGGCCGAGGTAGTTCAGCCCGCCGACCTCGTCGTCGGGACCCCACTTGCCCCAGTTGGTGGGCGAGTCCTTGAGGAGCTCGTCGAGCGGGGGCACGGTGGAGTCGGTCATCTGTCCTCCTGGACGCACGGGTCGAGCGAGCGAACGCACACTCGGGTTTCACTATGACGCGCCTCACAGTGCAAGACCGTTGGACCGCTGTCAAGGGTCGAGCAGGCCCTGGCGACGCGCCTCGGCGCGGCGGAGGAATTCAGGGATGCTGAAACGTGCGACTTGTGTCAGGATCGTCGCCGCGCCCGACCGCCACGCGGTCCGGACCCGAGAGGAGCCAGCGATCACCGACCCCACCCCCGACCACCGCTCCGCCCTCGGCCTGGCCGTGAGGGCGCTGCGGCACCGCCGCGGCCTGACGCTGCGTCAGCTCGCCGACGTGCTCGGTGTCAGCTCGGCCACGCTGAGCGCGATCGAGAACGGCAAGACCGGGGTCTCCAGCGAGCGTGTCGCCCACCTGGCCGAGGCCCTCGAGGTGCCGGTCGACCACCTCTTCGGCGCCACCGGCGACGGCCCGGCGGGCGCCGCGCCCCCGCGATCGGCGCCCTCGGTCGAGGACTGGCGCCACCTGCCGCCGCTCGAGCTCGACGCCGCGCTGGCGGGGGCGCTGTCGTCCTTCCTGGAGTTCGGCTACCACGGCGCGACCATGCGCACGATCGCCGAGCGGGCCGGGCTCTCGGTGCCCGGCCTGTACCACTACTACGCCAGCAAGCAGGAGATGCTGGTCGCGCTCCTCGACCTCACCATGCACGACCTCCAGGCCCGCACCGCCGCTGCCCTGGCCGAGGGGCACGACCCCGTCAGCCGCTTCACCCACCTCGTGGAGTGCCTCGCGCTCTACCACACCCACCGCCGCGAGCTGGCCTTCGTCGGGGCCTCGGAGATGCGCAGCCTGGAGCCCGGCGCGCGCGAGCGGGTGGCCGCCCTGCGCCGCGCCGAGCAGGCGCTGGTCGACGTCGAGGTCGAGGCCGGGGTGCGCGCCGGCGTCTTCGCCACGACCCGCCCCCACGAGGCCGCCCGCGCGGTCGTCACGATGTGCACGGCCCTGGCGCAGTGGTTCCGCCGCGACGGCGCCGCCACCGCCGAGCAGGTCGCCGAGCAGTACGTCGACTTCGCCCTCGGACTCGTCCGCCACAACCCCTCGCGCGCGGCTCAGCGCTGAGCCGGCTCCAGCCCCAGCCACGCCGCGAGGCGCTCGACCTCCGTCTCGACCCGCCCTCGCAGGTCGGCGTCGAAGGGCACGTCCTCGTGCACGGCGTCGACGTGCAGGACTCCCCCACGACGGTCGGCGGTGGCGTCGACCTTCCCCACGAGGCGCTCCCCGTCGAGCACCGGCAGCGCCCAGTAGCCCCAGCGCCGTGAGGCGGCCGGCTTGTACATCTCCAGCACGTAGTCGAAGGCGAAGAGGTCGGTGAGGCGACGGCGGTCCTTGACCACCGCGTCCAGCGGCGAGAGCAGCACCGTGCGCCCGGCCAGGGGCTCGTCGGCGCGCGCCAGGGCGGCGGGGTCGACCCGCCAGCGACCGCGCAGGCCCTCGACCACGGCCGGCTCCCCCGGCGGGGCGCCGAGGGCGGCGGCCCCCGAGCGCTGCCGGTCGAGGCCCAGCGAGACGAGGGTGCGGCGCGCGCGCTCGGACCAGGCCTGCTCCAGCGGCACCGGCGCCTGGTCGAGGTAGACGCGCTCGGCGAGGTCCCACAGCGCCTCCCTGCCCTCGCGACCGGCCGCGGCGACCTCGCCGCGCTGCACCAGGAGGTCGAGCAGGCGGCGCAGCGAGCGGTCGTCGTTCCACCCGCTCGAGGTCCACCGCACCGCGAACCGCGTGGTCAGCGCGCTCGTCGGCAGCGGGCCGTCGGTGCGCAGCCGGTCGAGCACCTCACGGCGGCTCTCGTCGTTGGCCTCGACCCACCCGGCGAGCCGCTCCTGCCAGGGCCGCAGCTCCCCCGGCCCGGGCCAGGCCGCCATCTCGGCGCGCCACAGGGCGACGTCCTCGGCCGGCACGGCGAAGCCACGCAGGTCGACCACCCGCTGCTGGGCCAGCAGGTCCTCGAGCTCGCGGGGGTCGTAGTCGTCGCCGATCCGGCTCCAGAGCACGAGGTCGGCGCTCGGCGCGACCACCGCCGTGGGATCGAGCTGGAGGCGGGTCAGGTGGCGCAGCGTCGCGAGCACGTCGTCGGGCCGCGGGCGACCGAGCAGCTGGGCCCGCAGCGTGATCCGCCGGGCCTGCTCCTGCGAGAGCCGGTGCACCTGCGCCATGCGGCGACCCTAGGCCCCCACCGGCGGCCGGGGCCACGGCCGGGCCGACCGGATCGGTCCGCGATGATCGGGCGCGAGGGGTGCCCGGCCAGCGAGGCTGGTGAGCGGAAGGAGGGACCCGTGATCGCCGTACTCAACCTCACCGTCGACGCCGTCGAGGCCCAGCTCGCCGACGACCCCTCGCTGGCCGTCGACGTCGCCGCGCTCGCCGCCCGCGGCGGCACCAGCGAGCACCACCTGCGCCGGATGTTCGCGTCGCTGGCGGGCATGCCCCTGTCGGACTACGTGCGGCGCCGACGCATGTCGCTGGCCGCGGCCGACCTGGTCGGCACCGACGACGACCTGCTCACCATCGCGGTCCGCCACGGCTACGGCTCGACCGAGGCCTTCGGGCGGGCGTTCCGCGCGGTGCACGGCGACGGTCCGGGCGACGTACGACGCCACGGGGGTCCCACACGCACACAACCACGGCTCAGGTTCCACCTGAGCGTCGAAGGGAGCGTCCCCATGGACACCCGCATCGTCACCCTGCCCGCCCTGCACCTGGTGGGCCACGCCGCGCGCGTGCCGTTGGTCCACGAGGGGGTCAACCAGGCCATCGCCGACCACGTCGCCTCCATCCCCGCAGGGTCCTTGGAGGGCCTGAGGCGCCTCAACGACGTCGAGCCGCGGGGCGTGCTGTCGGTCAGCGACGACCTCGACCCCGACCGCGCCGAGGGCACCGGGCTCACCTACCTCCAGGGCGTCGCCACCACGTCGGCTCCCCCGGCGGGCCTCGACGTCCTCGAGGTGGCGGCCGGCACCTGGGCGGTCTTCCGCACCGAGGGCCCGCACCCCGCCGCGCTGCAGGACACGTGGGCCGCCACCGCCACCTCGTGGTTCCCCTCCCAGCCGTGGCGCCTGCGCCCCGGCCCCGAGATCGTGGCGGTGCAGGCCTACGACGCCGCGGCCGGCACCGCGACGTGCGACCTGTGGCTGCCGGTCGAGCCCGCCTAGGGGCTGGTCGGACCCCGGTGGCAGAAGCAGCAGAGCCCCCTCGGCGGTGCCGAGGGGGCTCTGCGTCAAGAGGGCTGGACCGCGGTGAGGCTGCGGACCGGTAGGTGGTGGAGCTGGCGGGAATCGAACCCGCGTCCTCGAGCGTCGAACCAGGTCTTCTCCGGGTGCAGTCTGCGATGTCGCTTTTCTCGGCCCCGGCGCTCGCGCAGACGCGTCGCCGACAGGCCCAGTCAGGATTGAGTCCCGATCAACCCCCCTGACAGGAGTTGAGCAGCAAGTCTCCTAGATGACGCCAGGGTCCGGGACGGAGACGGATGCCCGGTCTGACGCTTCGATCACCGCTCAGGCGGCGAGAGCGAAGGAACTGCGCTTAGCGTTGGCAGTTATTGGTTTCCAGCGATCGTTTACGAGATGACGCTGGCTCCTCGACCCGCTTCCCCTGGGACTAACGTCCCAAGTCGAAACCGATCAGCCCCTCTTGAGTTGTGGTGCTCGTCCATCCTAGCGCGCCCGCGCCGCCGGTTGTTCCCGGCGACGTCGGGCGTGGGGCCACTCAGCCGCCCGTGCCCTCGAGCAGGTAGTCGCGCACCGGGGTCGCGAGGTCCTCGTCGCCCTCGAGCTCGGTCTCGTTGCCCCCGCTGGAGACGACCGCGGCCTGCTCCTCGCCGTCGTCGCAGGAGCCCTCGAGCAGGCCCACCCGGGCGTCGTTGACCGAGAACACCAGCGCGATCGCCGGGTCGGTGTCCTGGATGCAGACCTCCTGGTCGGTCTTCTCGAAGCGGCCGACCGACACGCCCTCGGGAAAGTCGGCCTGGGCGTTGAAGTCCTCCGCGGAGTCGTAGCCGCCCTCGGGGGCCTGCTGCTCGAAGAGCACGGTGATGAGGTCGACGTAGTCCTGGCCGGTCGCCTCGGCGCCGGAGTCGTCGCCGGAGTCCTCCGCGGGCTCCGAGGCGTCCTCGGAGGAGGACTCCGAGGTGGAGGCGCTGGCGTCGCCCTCCGGCTCGGCGGAGTCGTCGGACCCGCCGCAGGCGGTCAGCGACAGCGCCATGACGGCGGCGGGGACGAGGGCGAGCGTGCGGCGCACGGCGGAGCGGGAGGTCATGGTGTCCTTCGGATCGGGTGAGGACGCAGTACGACGCCCCACGCCCACTGTCCCACCCGCTGTCCCCGGTGGTGGAGGAGGGAGCCCCAGCGCCCCCGGTGGTGGAGGAGGGAGCGCCAGCGACCGTCTCGAAACCACGGCCCCGCACGGTGGTTGAGGAGGGAGCGCCAGCGACCGTCTCGAAACCACGGCCCCGCACGGTGGTTGAGGAGGGAGCGCCAGCGACCGTCTC